>NZ_WBKM01000052.1 GCF_015714725.1 Nostoc sp. WHI | reverse complement strand
GGGGGCAGGGGAGCAGGGAGATGGGGGGAAAGATACGCTCATTTCCCCTGCACTCATGGTTTCAGAGCCAATAAATTTATTTATGGGGTTTCCCCCGCCTGCCCCCTGCAAGAACTGCCCCTTTTCCTCTTCGCTGACTCAGCTTTTGGGTTTTTGTTAGCTGCCTTTGGGTGGAAATTAGTAGTGCGGAAATTAGGAAATTGTTATTAAAGTAGAAACTCCTAAAAACATTCTTAAACTATGTATAAATGCAAAAAAGTTTGAAAGACGATAAATTCGCACCTTTCAAACTTGTTTACAAAAATTAACCTAAAGTCAGAACAATATGGATAACTCAAGAGGTATTTGTTGCCGATTGAGTTTCAAAGATACTTTTCGAGAGTGGTAGCTAATGTAGTTTTAGGCACGGCGCCGACCACCATATCAACTTTTAGTCCACCCTTAAAAATCATTAGTGTAGGAATGCTCCGAATACCGTACTGACTAGCAACCTGAGGATTTTCATCTGTGTTGACTTTTACGACCTTTATTTGGCCTTTGTACTGTTCGGAAATTTCATCGACAACAGGAGCTACCATACGGCATGGTCCGCACCAGGGTGCCCAAAAGTCAACTAAAACGGGTACTTCGCTGTCGAGTACTTCTTGCTTGAAACTAGAATCGGTAACTTGTGCGGCTGCTGACATGCCTAAAACCTTTGCCAATAATATCTGAGCTTGGTGAAAATTCTACCATAGCAAAAACCTTAGCTTGGGAGTAGAGGATGTATATTTGCAAAGAAGCTCTAAAATTTATTCATAAACAAACATAAGGAACCGCCCGAACAGTAGTCCGGGCGGAGTGTGGTGTGAGGAGTGAACGGAAACATGCGTCTCCGCTATTTCTATTGTAGGCGACATATAAGATTTTTCCAGTAATTGTTTAGGGGCTGAAAAAATTCCCTTGAAGAATTTGATGTTGGGAATGGGGTATTAGGCATTGTCTGTTATTTTTTCTATTCCCCATACCCTATGCCCCATGCCCAAATTCTATTTCCCCATACCTAATTGTTGAGCTTTTTGGTAAACTTTCCCCTCGGTTAATAAAGAAGGCGCAATCACAACTTCCACTTGCTGCATTTCTTTGATATTTTTGGCTCCCAATGTGCCCATGCTGGTCTTTAAGGCTCCTAAAAGATTGTGAGTGCCATCATCTAGTCCTGCTGGCCCAATGAGTATTTGTTCTAGGCTACCAGTGGTGGCAACGCGAATCCGGGTGCCTCGTGGCAAAACTGGACTAGGAGTCGCCATACCCCAATGATAACCTCGTCCTGGGGCTTCAATGGCTCTGGCGAAGGGCGAACCAATCATCACACCATCAGCACCGCAGGCGATGCATTTACAAATGTCGCCGCCAGTAATTAAACCGCCATCCGCAATGATGGGGATATAGTTGCCAGTTTCCTTGTAGTAATCATCTCGTGCCGCAGCACAATCAGTGATCGCAGTTGCCTGTGGCACACCCACACCCAGCACGCCACGCGAAGTACAAGCGGCACCAGGCCCAATTCCCACCAGTACCCCAGCCGCCCCAGCTTTCAACAAATTCAAAGTGACTTCATAAGTCACGCAATTCCCCAACACCACGGGGATGGGCATTGAGCGACAAAATTCTGCTAAATCAAGTGGTACTATGGACTCTGGTGACAGGTATGCAGTAGAAACCACCGTAGCCTGGACAAAAAATAAATCTGCCCCAGCTTTTGCCACCGCCTCACCGTATTTGCTTGCACCGGCTGGAGTCGCACTCACTGCCGCAATTCCACCTTGTTGTTTAATTTCCTGAATCCGTTGTTCAATTAATTCCGGTTTAATTGGTTCGGCATAGAGTTCTTGCATTAGGGCAACAAATTCATCTTTCCCCACAGAGGCAATCTGATCTAATATTGGCTCTGGATCAGCATAGCGAGTTTGAATACCCTCTAAGTTGAGGACACCTAATGCTCCTAACTGTGACAAACGTACAGCCATGCGAACATCTACTACGCCATCCATCGCACTAGCAATTATCGGGATTTCTCGCTCAATATTGCCAATACACCACTTAGTATCTGCCAAACTGGGGTCTAGTGTTCTGTTGCCGGGGACTAGAGCAATTTCATCTATTCCGTAGGCTCTACGAGCTGTTTTTCCCCGCCCAATTTGAATTTCCACGCTTTAACTTTTCTCAAATCTGTTTAAGCTAGGGTATCAAATTGTGGGAGAAGTTGGAGCGTTTTTTCCTTGATTTACACTAGATTAGTCTGGGCAGTCCAAGCCACTGCTCAAAACTTTGGTTGACGCAAATTCAATTTCAAAATCGTTCGACTGAGCGTAGCCGTTCGCGTAGCGTTCCGCAGGAAAGTCCAAAATTGCTTTGATTTACCAACTCAGTACTGAGTGCTGAGTGCTGAGTGCTGAGTAAATTTAAGAAGTACTGAGTACTTCCGCACTACGGTAAAAGCCCCGCCCGAAGTCAAGCAGAATCTTCTTTATAAAGAGAAGGTTGATACCCCGCCCCTTGTGGGCGTCTTTTCACTCAGCACTCAGCATTCTTCATCGTTTATTTTTAGCGGCATCTACACCAGTGTAACCAGTTGCTAACCAGAGTATGGCTCTAGCTCCATCACGAATAGATTTTTCGATAGATTCAGGGGGTTTTTCGGAAGGAACTGGCACAGGTTTTAAATAAATACCCCGACTACCCAAAATAATTTCGCCGATGACACAAGCCCGGCGCATGTGGAAGTCTGAAGTAATCAAATAAATGCTCTTGATGCCGCGAGCTTGCAAATCATCCACCAACGTAGTAAAATTAGTAACTGTATCTACTGCTTCATAGTCCAAGTGTAAACGTTTAGGATCAACACCAGCTTTGGTAAACACTTGTTGGGTGAATCTAGGTGGACTACCCCCACTAATCAAAATTGGTATATTTGGATGCTGGCGGGCAAATTCTGCCGTAAACTTCTCTCGCTCTAAACGTCTCGTTGAACCACCTAACACTACAACTGCTTGCGGCTGCACAAATTGGTTTTGTACTTCTTTGTATCCCCACCACATAATTAGCGGTAGAACAAAAGCCATAAAGCGAAAATATTTACCTGTCAAGAGTAGCTTATTCAAGGCTCAATAACTTATATTTACTCAGTCTAAAATTTTCTCTGATTAGAAAAAATAACAATTGATAGTAGAGTAGCAAACTCTTGAAAAATCTGCCCGAATCGGAATTGGGGTAATTTCTGTGTTACAGCGCGATTAAGCGTGCTTGAATAACTCATGAAGAGTGCTGAGTTCCGAGTGCTGAGTGAAAAGACCGCCCACCAAAAGCGGGTATCAACCTTCTCTCTATAAGAAGATTCCGCGCCACTTGCGGGCGGGGCTTTTACCGTAGTGCGGAAGTACCGAGTACTTCTTAAATTTACTCAGCACTCAGTACTGAGTTGGTAAATTACATACTTAAATTCTTCTGGTGTTGTCTTGTCGAAAGTGGCAAAGATGCCAATACCAGCGACATGTGCCCATGTATCAATCTGCCCGTACACTTTCTACAGTTTTATCTGCGATCGCCTTGACTTGCTAAAATACCTCCACATCTGCTTACTAAAAAGTTTCCCTTTCTTGATATGAATGTCTTAACTGACAACTCTAAAAAAAGCCACCCTCTACTTTAGGGTGGCAATACCTGTTAATTTGAGTTAGATACGGCTCCTAATTAAGCATCGTAATAGAGGTAAAACTCGTAGGGATGAGGACGCAGCTGCAATTGCTTGACTTCGTTACCTAGCTTGTAGTCAATCCAATTTTCGATAAAGTCTTCTGTGAAGACGCCTGATTCCGTCAAGAAGGCGTGATCTGTTTCCAGTGCTTGCAACGCCAGTTCTAAAGAACCTGGAGTTGAAGGAACCTTCGCCAATTCATCTGGAGAGAGTTCATAGATATTTTTATCTAAGGGTTCACCTGGATGGATTTTGTTTTTGATGCCATCGATACCAGCACAAAGCATGGCAGCAAATGCCAGGTAGGGGTTAGCAGTAGCATCTGGACAACGGAATTCTAAACGCTTGGCTTTGGGGTTAGTGCCAGATAAAGGAATACGGATAGAAGCAGAACGGTTCCCTTGGGAGTAGGCCAAGTTTACAGGAGCTTCATAACCAGGCACTAGGCGCTTGTATGAGTTGGTGCTAGGGTTGGTAATTGCCAACAGTGCAGGTGCGTGTTTGAGAAGACCACCAATGTAGTACAATGCCATTTCACTCAAACCAGCATACTTATCACCTGCAAACAGAGGTTTGCCATCTTTCCAGATGGACTGGTGACAGTGCATTCCAGAACCGTTATCGCCAAAAATCGGTTTTGGCATGAAGGTGACGGTTTTGCCGTGTTTTTTGGCAACATTCTTGATGACATATTTGTAAATCATCAACCAGTCAGCCGCTTCTACCAATTTCCCAAACTTGAAACCCAGTTCGCACTGACCACCAGTAGCAACTTCGTGGTGATGCTTTTCAATGGGTACACCTAATTTTTCCATCGTCAACAGCATCTCTGTACGGATATCTTGAGAAGAATCCGTCGGTGAAACTGGGAAGTAACCTTCTTTGAAGCGTGGTTTGTAAGCCAAGTTGGGTTTTTCATCTGTACCGGCTTTACCGGAATTCCAAGCACCTTCTTGGGAATCTAAAAAGTAGTAGCCTTCGTTGGCGGTTTGGGCAAACCGGGCGCTATCAAAGATGAAGAACTCAGCTTCAGGGCCAAAGAAGACTGTATCACCAAGGCCAGTGGAAACCAGGTAATCTACTGCTTTTTGAGCAATAACCCTTGGACAACGGTTGTACCATTCGCCTGTGCGGGGTTCTTTGATACTACAAATTATACTTAGTGTTGGGACTTCCATGAATGGGTCGATCCAAGCAGTGTTGGAGTCGAGTACCATCGTCATGTCTGATTCGTTGATCGCTTTCCAACCCCGGATGCTGGAACCGTCAAAAGGTACGCCATCAGTGAATGAACTCTCATCGATTTGGTTTTGGTACACAGTGAGATGCTGCCAAGTCCCGACTGTATCGATGAATTTGAGATCAATCAGCTGAATTTTGTCATCTTGAATTCTCTTCAAGACTTCTTGTGGTGTTGTCATTGTTACTCTTCCTCTACCAATTTCCTAAAGTAAAACCAGAATCTTACATTGCATCCTAACCCTGATGATCTCAATCAAGCCGTGACACACCTAAAATATCTTAAATACTAGACATTACCAGATTTTGTAGTTTGTGTTACAGATATCTGGATTCTCAGGTTATATTAACCTTTCGGTGATCATCTGTACAAAACTGGAAAATTCATCGCATAGGGGTCAACTTTGGCATAAAATCCTTAAATAGTGGATGAATTGTTTTTGTGCTGAATCTATTTTAAATAGCACAAAAGTTTACTGGTGCATAAGTGCAGCCAAATAAATATCAAATCATAAATAGCAAAGATTGGGAGAAAAGGGAATGCGCGATGCAGTAACAAGTTTAATTAAGAATTATGACTTAACTGGCCGGTATTTTGACCGGAATGCGATCGATAGCCTGAAGTCTTACTTTGATAGTGGTACAGCAAGAGTACAAGCTGCGGCGGCGATCAATTCTAATGCGGCTGCGCTTATCAAGCAAGCTGGTATAAAGTTATTTGAAGAACTGCCAGAATTGATTCGCCCCGGTGGAAATGCTTATACAACTCGTCGTTATGCGGCTTGTCTGCGGGATATGGACTACTACCTGCGCTACGCCACCTATGCGCTGGTTGCTGGCAACACGAATGTATTGGATGAGCGTGTGCTGCAAGGGCTGCGGGAAACTTACAATTCTTTAGGAGTACCTATTGGGCCTACGGTTCGCGGTATCCAGATTCTTAAGGATTTGATTAAGGAACAAGTGAGAGCCGCAGGTGTAGTTAATACTGCTTTTGTAGATGAACCGTTTGATCACATCACACGCGAGTTGAGCGAACAGGATATTTAGTTATTCAACTATAAGTATAAAATATAGCGATCGCACTACGGTTTTATGGAGCGATCGCTTTTTTTTGAACTGTATTTTTGGAGCTATTCTCGACTAATGCCGGCCAGAGATATCTATCATACCGCAGTTATTAAAGCACTGACAGCAGATGGTTGGACAATAACCAACGATCCATTATATCTCGCCTATGGGGGTAGAGAACTTTACGTAGATATTGGAGCAGAAAAAGTTACCATTGCTGCTGAGAGAGATAATGAAAAAATAGCTGTTGAAATCAAAAGTTTTCTCAGTCCTTCTCCCGTAAGTGACCTCCAGGAAGCTGTAGGACAATATGAAATTTATCGCAGCGTGCTTAAAGAACTACAACCAAAACGCCAACTTTATTTAGCAGTTCCCAAGCGAGTCTATGAAGGTATATTTTCCGAACGCTTTGGTCAGCTAATTCTTAATAGCATAGGAATAAATCTAATTGTCTTTGACGAGCAACTAGAGAGGATTATCAAATGGATAAACTAGCTCGGTATCGTGAAATTATTCGTCAGTTGATATTTGACTATGCGACTCACAAGCCTGCTAACGGTCAAATAGAGACAGAAGCAGTCATTGACTCGGAACGAGACCATTACGAAGTTTTACACGTCGGTTGGGATGGAGTGCGGCGTGTACATGGTTCGGTGGTGCACATAGATATCATTAATGATAAAGTGTGGATTCAATATGATGGTACTTCGCAGCCAGTAGCAGAGGCATTATTGGAAGCCAGTATCCCGCGTGAAGATATTGTTTTGGGTTTCCATCCGGCTGAACTACGGCAATATACGGATTTTGCTGTATCTTAACAGTTGAATTAGGCTAGCTAAGGAATGCGATCGCTCCAAATCCGTCACAATAGAAGTTGCCGATGTTTGAGGCGCTGATTATGGAAGAATTATTAACTCTCAAAGACTTGCTTGTTAAAGGCGATGTTCAAGAAGCATTGCTGATAGTGGAAGAATTAACAGAAATGAGCCGAAATGACATAATCAAGACGATTCGTAACTATGCAGTGATTCTATTGTTGCACCTGATTAAACAACAAGCTGAAAATCGCACGACTCGCTCTTGGGAAGTCTCAATTCGGAATTCAGTTCGGGAAATTTACCGGGAAAATAAGCGGCGTAAGGCTGGAGGTTATTATCTTACAGGAGAAGAACTATGGGAAACCTTAACAGAAGCCTATTTAAATGCCATTGATAAGGCAACGCTTGAAGTAGAAGAAGGTCGTTATGAGCTAAAAGAATTAGAAAAGCTGGTTAACCGAGAAGAAATTATCAATTGTGCTTTGACTTTAATCTTATCAGGAGAGTCTAGTTAATTGGCTAAACAGCGACTCGATACATTATTAGTAGAACTTAATTTATGTTCTTCTCGCGCCTTGGCACAAAGGTTAATTCAGGCGGGGGAAGTTAGTGTTAATCAGCAGTTAGTTGATAAACCTGGTACAGAAGTTGATATTTCGGCTCAAATAAATATTAAAGTGCGATCGCCTTTTGTTTCTAGAGGCGGTGAAAAACTCTCTAAAGCTTTGTCAGTATTTGCCGTTTCCGTACCAGAGCGCATTTGTTTAGATGGTGGAATTTCTACTGGTGGTTTTACTGATTGTCTCTTGCAAGCTGGAGCAAAACAAGTTTACGGCATTGATGTTGGTTATGGGCAGGTTGACTGGCGGTTGCGAAATGATTCGCGGGTGATTTTGCGTGAACGCACGAATTTACGGCAACTACGACCAGATGAGTTGTATGGCGAAAATGACCTGATTCCTGATTTGGCGGTGGTGGATGTATCGTTTATTTCCTTAACCAAGATTCTGCCTGCTTTGTGGCAACTAACTCAAGCTAACCGAGAAGCTGTATTGTTAGTCAAGCCACAGTTTGAAGTCGGCAGATCCCGTGTGGGTAAAAAAGGTGTTGTGCGCGATCCAAACGACCAAGCTGATGCCATTTTCCAGGTGTTGCAAACAGCCCACGAATTAGGATGGAAATACAAAGGCTTAACTTGGTCGCCGATCACTGGCCCGGCTGGGAATATCGAGTATCTCTTATGGCTGGCAATGGAAAGTGAAACGCCACCAACTGATTTAGAGACAATTAAGCAAATAACCCAATCAGCAACAACTGATTTACGGAAAAGTTAAACGTCGTAGATTAGACATTCTACGTATTCTCAATACTTTATGCCTAATTCTTGTCGTAGACGATACAGAATTGTGTTCTGGTCAACTTCGGAGAGAATTTCTTGAATGACGCTGCTAGCGCCCAACTGTCCCCAAGTGCAGCCTTTTTCGAGATACACCTGAGCGGCTTTGCCAACAGAGTATGCGCCATAACCAGCAATACCAGCTTGAGCGATCGCACTACCAGCAAAGGCAGTAATATTAGTCGGATTATCGCCACTGGTGATTGCAGCCGTACTCTTACCCAAACCTAACAGGAAACTACTGCCTAATTCTGAGAGCAGTAAGCCACCAGAACTAAATAAAATCGTTTTCAAAACTTTCCCTGCTTCATAGCTAGTCATCGGCAAACCATATAACCGTGCCAAAGCGCGAATTAAAGCCAAATCGGCAAAAGTTCCGCCAAGGATATCTAAGAAGGCGATGGGATTTAACCCGACTGCCAAAGCTTTGTACTTGGTAAACTGCCAGATGATATCTTCGGCTTGTTGTTCGCCCAAATCGATGGTTTTTTGAGCGATCGCTGCTTCTGCACCCCGTGCTTGGATCAGTGCATTTAAAGCCAGAAGCGATCGCCCTTCCCGATTGAGAATGTTCAAAATTGTCTCTTTGAGTTCGTCTACTTGCGGTGGTGGTGTCTCCCATTCATAGGTGACACGCCCATCAGGCCACTCAACCCGTACTTCCATTGCTGGTGGTTCCGCCGCCACCATTACAATTTCATCAGGTAGTAGTGGCTTTGCTTGGGGATGTCCTGCACCCAGTTGTTGTAAATTTTGGTAAATCGCTGTCTGGTCTATATCTGGATATAAATCTATTTTGTTAAACACCAAAATCAGGGGTTTTTGTGCATGACGCAATTCTAGCAGCGCTTGATACTCAGTGCGCGTGATATCACCAGACACGACAAACAAAATTAAATCCGCCTGATGCACTACTTCTCGTGCCATGTCAGCCCGTAACTCACCCTCAATTTCATCTAATCCTGGGGTATCAATTAACTCTACCAATACTTGACCCCCTGGCTGCCAACGCACGGAACGGGGCCATTGGGTGACACCGTTCAGGGGCCCAGTTTGCAAAATCTTATCACCCAGCAAGGCATTCAATACCGCTGACTTGCCACGACTTACCAAACCAAAGGCGGCAATTCTAATAACGTTAGAGTCCAGCTTGTTGAGAGTAGAGTTCAAAACTTCCAATTCTGGTTTTATCAAACCTGCCAATTCTGAGTTAGATGACAACTGTCCCGATTTGCGAAGATATCCATACCAAGACAGCGCTTGTCTGAGACTGGCGCGGGCACGATTTAAGTGAGTTTCTTGCAGATTACGCAAAATTGTCATATATCAGTATTTTCAGCCCTTCACTCTCTAAAAACGCTCATTTGATGCTCAAACAATCTAATTTCAGCATTTGAGCATCAATAATATCTATAAATTAATACTCAGTAATGATGCTCAAATTATGCTCACTTTTTAGAGTGAAATCCAGACAATAACCTTACACTTTAACCTTACACCTTTATTTTTTTTAAAAAGCCTAGCGCTTATTTATAAATACTCCAGAATAAATATAAGGCTACACGTGGTAAGGGTTGTAGGCTGTAAAATTAAGGTGGCACACAAAAAAATTCCTCAGCATCCTAAGCTGAGGAAAAAATGTATTTAGGACTTACGCAAAACTACACGGGGTAGGGGCAATTCATGAATTGCCCCTACCTAAAAATCAGGGTTTCAGCTATTGTTTGCGTAAGTCCTAGTATTAACAATGTAAGGTCATTTACTGCATTAGCAATCCAATAGCCATTTCAAGGTGAATTTTAGCCCTATGCAGGTTAAGTAGTTTCTGTTGGTCGCAACGGTCAGGATAATTCATTAGTTTATTTTCCATTGTTAGCTTGATGAGTGCAGCTTGCTCATCTGTGGGTGAATTTATTTCATCTATCACCCCTTCTAGGAACTGGGTGATAGCAAGGGTAGACGGCTTTAATCCTCTGCCTTGTCTAAATTGACTGAGTGCTATTTGTGGAAATGCCATCAAAGTAACAATCCAACTGGTCTTGTAACCACCATTACCAGTTGACTTTAAACCGTATCGCCGGCAAAGGTCGCGTAACTCAGCAATAGTTTTGATTTCTAATTCTGACCTTGTGAACATAAAATAGAATTACCCATTTGTAAAAGTGGTATCTGTGGTGAACTTGTTTTGCTGACTGTGAACACCACAGATTTAAAACTCTAATCGATTGATAGCAATCGGTTCAAGATATAGTCACATTTCTACATAAATGCCTAACCCCAAAGGAACGCCTAAAAATTTAGAACCGGGAAAAAGAAAAGGTGATGAACCCTTGACCGAGCAAGTTAACTTACGTGTCACCAAGGAAATGAAGGAAGACATACAAAGACAAGATGACCCACCAGAATTTTGTAGAGAAGCTATTCAAGAGAAATTAGACAAAGGTAAAGGGAAGTAATATCTCGTAGTTGTTACACAACTTTGAAATACAAAGAAACTCCCTAGTAGGCAGGGAATGATTGTGATGGAACTTTTAATATTTAAGAGATTTTTTATTGACCTGAATTAATTCTTCATTCAAATGTTTACGGAAACTGGTCTTACCCCATGTTGATATGATCGAACTGCAATAACGCGTTTGCTTGAATAAGTTGGTCAAGTTGCTCGCCTCCAACAAATAAGCACGAAAACGGAAAATTATTATGCTTACTACATTTGGGACTTGCTTATATTCAACAATAAACGCCATCCCACAGATATGGAAGTACCCGAAAAATGTCATCATAGTGAAAGTAAAAACATTCTGGAGACAAGACAACGGTTTACGCACGCCCTTTAGCACGGTTAATTGAGCAATTGCAACGCCTGCCGGGAGTTGGCCCCAAATCTGCCCAACGGCTGGCTTTGCATATTTTGAAGCGACCAGAAGCAGAAGTAGAGGCTTTAGCACAGGCGTTGATTGAGGCAAAAAAACAGATAGGTTTATGTTCTGTTTGCTTTCACTTATCTGCTGAACCTGTTTGTGAAATCTGCCGCAATGACAACCGTGACAACACCACTATCTGTGTCGTAGCAGATCCTCGCGACGTGATTGCGCTGGAAAAAACCCGCGAGTACAAAGGCAAGTATCACGTTTTGGGTGGGGTGATTTCTCCAATTGATGGAATTGGGCCAGAACAATTGACTATCCTGGCTTTGCAGCGACGGGTGAGTCAGCAAAAACCTCAAGAAGTGATTCTCGCAATTAGTCCGAGTGTTGAAGGAGAGACAACGACACTGTATATCGGTCAGCTATTGAAACCATTTACCAAGGTGACACGGATTGCTTTTGGTTTGCCTGTAGGTGGTGATTTGGAGTACGCCGACGAAGTAACCCTAGCAAGAGCCTTGGAAGGACGCCGGGAGTTAGAGTGAAGTACCCCTTTTTGCTTCTCTTCTCTACGAGAGGCTGCGCCAACGCCGAAATCGGAAGCTCTCCAATTTCAACTACAACAACGACGGTCTTATTCGTATGAGTGGGTTTCCCGTATCTTCCGCAGTCGCCACGTTAGGAATTTCACTTTTCGTGAAGTTCGGGACTAAACCCGATAATGGTCTTACACAGCGTCCACAGGCAGCCGCCCGTCTACCACAGGCAGTTTGATTTTTATTCGTGCAACACCGCTTGGATTTACGACAATAGTCAACCAGCGATCGCGTGTTCTAACCCTTTCTACCGATTTATCGCACGTCTTGTATCTTACTACTACTTTGAAGTTAGCCTGTCTGTTCAATACGGTCGGGCGGGTCATCGACCGTTTATATAATAACATGGATGTATCCATTGCGGTGATACATTATGAAAGAAAGATCCATTAGAGTTAGGTTGTCGCAAAAACGGAATGACAAACTTAAGGCTTATGCAATAAGCAAAGAAAAAACAGTTACGCAGTTGGTTGAGGATTGGATCGATAGGCTGCCGAGTCCCAGAATTGACGACTCCTTATCCACCCCACTCCCTAATCAACTTAACAGTTGATATTGGTCGGAGGTGCAATCGTCGCTGTCCGCTCCCTATACCCACCCTATGAGTACATTGAGGGTGGGGACTTCCGCGACACGTTTAATGGACACCATAATTTGAATCGCTTGTTTGTCTTGTGCGTTGAAGGTTACAAGTAGATCAAGATAGAACAAGGAACCTTTTTCTGTAATTCCCACTTAAGTATTAAGTTGGGCATGATATTATACAATATAATCTCCGGCTTTTGATGATCAGGAACTTGCTTTTACTGCGTATGTGTTAGCATTCCTTGACAGTAAGTATAAACAAAGCCCTAATCTATGATGATTGCGTTTACGTCCCATAGTCTATCCACACAAAGGCTTTGATTGTTTTAATTAGGGCCCATGCACCTGAATTCTTACAAAGAAGTTATGGTTAATAATTATTCTTTATTAACTATTTTAAATATTTTATCTGTCCCTTCAGCTATCTTATCTGTCTTATCTGTCTTATCTGTCCCCTTAGCTATCTTATCTGTCTAGTTAATAGTCTTAAATGCTATTGCATTTTCTTGATAAAACTGAGATTATTCTGTTAATTGAAGTTCTAAGCAGGTTGATTTCAATAAAGGAAGTTTATTTGATAAAAAATTAATTTTATAATTTACTAATCAAGAAATCAATGAGCTTTGTAGTCTTTTATCAAACTAAATCTGGTTTTTCGAGGAAGAAAATTGCCAATAATCTGAGAAACTAAAAGCCTGTATATTTATACTTGAGCAGTAAATACTGACCTATCAAATGAAGGGAAATTATTGTACACTGAGAAGTATTTTAACCAAGAAGTGAGAATTTTAAGTAACTGCAATCAATGGACGAAATCGTTGAGGAATAATTTTGATGACTAGCTGTTACCTGATGTCAACCTACTCTTAACAAAAGTACAGTTAGGCAATTTTAATTCTCAAAAAGCGGACTTTAAGAAGGATACAAAAGCTAATGCGATCAGATAATTATAATCAGCTTTTAACAAATTCAAGTAATATAAGTTTTACATATAGAGAAATAGAAGTGGCTATCCGGTCTAGTTTGACTGTAGACGATTGTGTAGTCATGGAAAGACAGACAGAAAAGTTAAAACAGGAATTAGTTGCTTATGTAGTTCCATCAGGTTTATTTGTACCACAACAATTGTTATCTCACCTACAAGCAATTTTACCTAGCGAATCGATACCAAGGGCAATTGTGCCAGTATCAACTCTACCGTTGACAGATATAGGAGAGTTAGACAAAGCTACTCTAGCCAATTTAGAAATTATTGACTCTGACTTAATGCTTCGTATAGAAGAACAACTAAAGTCATTGTTAGAAATTGAGCGTGTTGCGGTGGTTGTTGAACCGATAGTTATAAGTATTCCTCCTCTACATTTAGAAGATTTACTAATTGAAAATCAAGCGATGCCTCCGGCAACGTCTCCGACGATCGCTCCTGAATCCTTACAACAAAAGTTACAAAAAAACACACCTAGTCAAAATATAAAAAATACAAACTCATCCGCGTTAAAAAAGCTAGCTATTAGTCACGGGGAAGCGCTGCAATATCCCCAAGATGCTCCGAAAACTTTGACAGAAGTACTGCAACGAGCCGCTCAAAATTCAACTAAAGGTATTATCTATATTCAGTCTGATGGCACCGCGAAAGTTCAATCTTATGGGGAATTATGGCAAGATGCTCAACGGATTTTAGTTGGATTAAAAAAGCTAGGACTAAAACCCCAAGATAAAGTAATTTTTCAACTAGAAGACAATCAAGATTTTATCTGTGCTTTTTGGGGTTGCGTGCTAGGGGGTTTTGTTCCAGTGCCAATATCCATCGCCTCAACCTACGAGCAAGTTAACACTACCACCAGCAAACTCCAAAATACTTGGCAGATGTTGGGAAAACCCCTTGTACTAACAAGTGCTTCTTTAGCTCCCAACATTGATGGTTTGTCAAAGCTTTTAAATTTAGAAAACTTTCAAATTGCAACTATTGATCAGCTGCGTGAGTGTGAACCGGATTTCAACTTGCATCAAAGTCAGCCAGAAGATTTAGCAATATTATTTTTGACTTCTGGAAGCACTGGTATACCCAAATGTGTGATGCTAAATCATCGCAATTTATTGAGTATGTCATCTGGCTTAATTTTCATGGGTCATTTTTCCAGTCAGGAAAGTATTTTAAACTGGATGCCTTTGGATCATGTCGGTGCGTTAGTTTCTCTCAGTATTATGGCTGTTGATTTGAGTTGTCAACAAATCCATGTACCCACTAACTTGATTGTGCAAAATCCGCTTTTGTGGCTAGATTTGATTGACAATCATCAAGCTACGATTACTTGGGCACCTAATTTTGCCTTTTCCCTAATGTGCGATCGCGCTTTCGATATCAGCCGAAAGAACTGGGATTTATCTTCAATGCGATTTGTGATCAACGCTGGGGAGCCGATTGTAACTAAAATAGCGCGGAATTTTCTCAAGCTGCTTAATTGCCACGGTTTGCAAACGAATGCTATTCACCCAGCCTTTGGAATGTGCGAAACCTCTTCTGGTATTACTTACTCTGACAGTTTTTCTCTAGAATCTTCATCAGACGACACTTCATTTGTGGAACTTGGATCGCCAATCGCTGGGGCTTCACTGCGTATTGTTGATGAAAATGAACAAATAGTTACAGAAGATACCATTGGGCGATTACAAGTCAAAGGTGCATCTGTTACTTCTGGTTACTATCAGAATCCACAGGCAAACCAAGAAGTTTTTACTGAAGATGGCTGGTTTAATACGGGAGATTTAGGATTTCTCCGAGAAGGGCATTTAACTATTACCGGGCGGCAAAAAGACGTAATTATTATTAATGGACTGAACTACTACTGCCACGAAATCGAAGCCGCCGTTGAAGAAGTGGAAGCAGTAGAAGTCTCTTATACAGCCGCCTGTGCAGTCAGACAACCTGGAATAAATACTGATAAACTAGCGATCTTTTTCAATACTTCCCTTTCTGATGACGATAGTTTAGCAACTCTCCTCAAAGAAATTCGTACCAAAGTTGTCAACAAAGTGGGAGTAAATCCAGATTATTTAATTCCAGTAGATCAGGAAATTATTCCCAAAACCTCCATTGGTAAAATTCAGCGATCGCAACTTAGCCAGCGCTTCAACACAGGCGAGTTTAAACCAATTGTTAAACAGATTGATATATTACTGGGTAATATCAATACCATTCCTAACTGGTTCTATCGAACTATCTGGAAGCCCAAGTCGCCGATTACTTTTAATTCTTCTCTAGCTCTGATTAATGCCACTCTAGTATTTCTTGATACTGAAGGATTGGGGACATATTTATGTAAGATACTATCAGAGCATAACCTGCCATACATAACTATTTCAATCGGTGAAGATTTTCTTCAAATTAATCGCTCACACTATACAATTACTCCTGGGAAAGCTGAACACTATCACCTCCTATTCAAATCCCTAGCGGCAGATAATATTATTATTGGGCAGATACTTCACCTATGGACTTATGACAAGTATAGGGGCGAAGTCAAAAGCCAAGATGCCCTCGAACAAGCACAATCACAAGGAATATATAGTTTATTATTTCTAGTTCAAGCCCTAGCCAAAATTCAGGGTTTTGATTATTCGGTTCAATTGCTATTTATTTCCAGTTATATCCAGTCTATTTCTTCAACTGATCCAATAGCTTACGAAAAATCGACAGTGCTAGGGTTGTTGAAAACTATTCCCCAAGAATTGCCAAAGTTAAACTGTCGCCACATCGATTTGCCTTTTAGGCAAGTAGAAATAAACGGGGCATATATCTTACAAGAACTGCAAACTTCCTCAAAAGAAACAGAGGTAGCTTATAGAAATGGGCAGCGTTTAGTTCCTCGTTTAGAAAAAGTGGATTTGGCAAGCGAACCTAAATCGTTAATTCCTCTGAAGCCCCAAGGAACTTATTTAATTAGTGGAGGACTTGGAGGTGTAGGTATCCAGATTGCTCGATATCTACTGAAACATTACCAAGCTAGGCTACTACTGGTAGGAAGAACCCCTTTACCTCCAAAAAGTACTTGGAACACCTATTTAGAGGAAGGTAAAGCCATTGCACAACGCCTGAAAACCTATCAGGAACTAGAACAACTTGGGGGAGAGATAATCTACGAAGCTGTTGATATCTGTGACTTAAAACAGTTGCAGATAATAGTTGAAAAAGCTAAATTCCGATGGGGAAGGAAACTGGATGGAATAATTCATTTAGCTGGAACTTCCCATGAACGGTTTGTACTGGAAGAGACGCAGGAAAGCTTAACATCCGTACTGCATCCTAAAATGTTGGGTACTTGGGCGCTGCATCAATTGGTGAAAGATAATAAGGACAGCATTTTTATCAACTTTTCTTCTGTAAACGGTTTTTTTGGTAGCGCTGCTGTCGGAGCTTATGCTGCTGCCAATAGTTTTCTCGATAGCTTTTCTCATTATCAAAAATACAACAGTAAATTAGCAAGCTATTGTTTTGCTTGGAGTATGTGGGATGAAACAGGCATGAGTCAGGGATATCAGATTAAGAATCTGATTCGTGCCAAAGGTTTCTATGTGATGTCCTTTTCCCAAGCAATATCTTCAATGCTTGCAAGCTTACAACATCAGCAAGCACATTTATTGATAGGTTTAGATGGGAGTAACCAAAACATTCAACGTTGGCAATCTCAAGCCTTTAGTTTGCAAAATTTAACTGCCTATTTTACCACTAGTAGCAGTGAAAAGATTGTTAAATTAACAGACTTTTGGATGCAAGAACCCTTTGGAACTTCTTGCACCTGTAACTTAGTACAGGTTAACGAAATGCCCTTAACTTTAAGTGGCACAATTGACAAAGACAAATTGGTTCAACGTTTTACTCGTGAGGAATCAGACGAAAGTGTATTACCCCGAAACGAGCTAGAACAACAAATAGCTCAAATTTGGCAGCAAGCTTTAGGCATACCGCTTTCTAGCGTTCACGACAACTTCTTTGAACTAGGAGGAAATTCACTCTTAGGGACGCAATTAATTTCTCTATTGCGCGATGCTTTCTCTATTGAGTTATCTTTACGTGATTTATTCGCCTCTCCTACTATAGCTGAGTTGGCTCGTAACATTGAGGTACTGAGAATTGTAACAGAAAATGAAGAGACACTTATTACTGGCACAGAAGAAGAATACGAAGAGGGGTATTTATAAAGTGACAACAGTTGAATTTTTGACTTTACTCAACGGTTTAAGCATCAAAATCTGGATCGAAAATGACCAACTACGGTATCGCGCTCTCAAAGGAATAATGACATCAGATATTAAACAGGAATTTGTGGAGCGGAAAACAGAAATTCTTACATTTCTCAAACAAGCAAAAGATATAATAGGCGACAACCGTTTAGTAGCTGATGTCATTCCTCAAAAAAATATAATGTCCAAATCTCAAGTGGAGTGCCAAAAGCCTAGTCAAATTGAACTATGGCCATCAGTAGCAGAATTCTTCGTATACGACGAGTTTTTGTACTATGCTCTAACCAACGATCAGCGTAGAAATCACAGCTACAAATTGGCTATTAACCAGTTAGTAAAAGACAAAGTAGTTGTCGATATAGGAACAGGCAAAGATGCGATTTTAGCTAGATTTTGTGCAGAAGCTAATGCTCAGAAAATATATGCAATTGAAATGAGCGAAAAATCTTACAACTTAGCCAAAGCTTGCATCAACAATCTTGGTTTATCAGATAAGATAACCTTAATTTTAGGGGATGCGACCAAAGTTAACATACCTGAGATGGCTGACGTTTGTGTTTCAGAAATAGTTGGCCCTATTGGAGGAGTTGAAGGTGCGGCAGTAATTTTGAATAACGCCCGAAGGTTTTTGAAAAAAGATGGAGTAATGATTCCGACAAGAAGCATTACTAAAATTGCTAGTGTTTGCCTGCCTGACGAGTTTTTGCATAATCCAGGGTTTACAGAAATCCCAGCTTATTATACTCACAAAATATTTGAGCAAGTTGGATACCCCTTTGATTTAAGGTTATGTCTGAAAAATTTTCCTAAGTCCAGCATCATCTCCACTAGCTCGATTTTTGAGGATCTGAATTTCACAGATGCCATCGACATAGAATATAGTCTTGAGGTCAACCTTACTATTCTAAAAGATTCGAGACTGGATGGCTTTTTAGTCTGGCTCAATCTACACACAATAGAGGGAGAAGTTATAGATGTAATCGAACATGAATATTGCTGGCTACCTGTATATTTTCCAGTTTTTTGTCCAGGAATTCAAGCTTCAGAAGGAGATAAGATTGAGGCTATTTGTAGTGGATTGCTTTGTGATAACAATCTGAACCCAGACTATAAAATAGAAGGTTCGATGATTAGAAAAACAGGAGAAAAAATTAACTTTAAATACTCTTCGTATCATTATAGAAGAGAATTTAAGCAAAACCATTTTTATGAATTACTCTTTTCTCAAAATGTACTTGATTTTAGTATAAATAATTCTGTTACAACAGCAATGACTTAGTAAATACAATCCCGTGAACAGCGCGATTAGTGATACAGAAGAATATGAAAAAGGATGTTATAAAATGAAAGTATTTGAATTTATATCTTCACTAAATAGTTTAAATATAAAAGTTTGGATTGAAGACGGACAGCTACGCTATCGCGCTCCCAATGGAGTCATGACATCAGCCCTCAAGCAGGAATTGATGGAGCGTAAAACAGAAATATTGACTTTTTTTGAAAAAGCCAAAATTGCCAAAGAATTAGCTTCTAAGCCTATAGTATCTATTGAGCGAGATCAGGATTTACCTTTGTCTTTTAGTCAACAAAGGATGTGGTTTTTCAATCAATTAGATAGTGAAAATACATCTTATAATGAGAGTTTACAATTTCGGATTAGTGGTGCATTAAATGTAACAGTATTAGAGCAAAGCATCAACGAAATTATCCGTCGCCACGAAGCTTTACGGACTATTTTTTTGGTGGTAGATGGATTGGTGGTGCAGCGAATTGTACCTAGTTTGGCTATAAACATACCAATAGTGGACTTGCAAGGGTTAAAAGAAACTGAAATTCAACAGCTAGTAACTAAAGAAGTCGGTAAACCCTTTGATTTGGGCAAACAGCCGTTGTTACGAGTCAGTCTCCTGCGCCTTGAACCAGAGTTACACTTGCTGATACTGACAATACACCACATTGTTGTAGATGGTTGGTCAATAGGAATATTTATCAAAGAATTGTCAGCTATCTATCAAGCCTTTTTTGCTGATCTTCCCAGCCCATTACCAGAGTTAACCATCCAATATGGCGACTTTACTATTTGGCAGCAAAAATGGTTGAATGAGAAATTATTACAACAACAACTTGACTACTGGAAGCAACAGTTAGCAGATGCACCACCGTTATTAGAATTACCAACAGATTATCCTCGTACCTCAGTTCAAAATTTCTCTGGTGCGGTTCAAAAATGGAACCTAACCTCGAATTTAACTGTACAACTCAAAACCTTGAGCCAACAGTCAGGAACTACTATTTTTGTAACTCTTCTAGCAGCTTTTGTAGCTTTACTTCATCGTTATAGCAGTCAGGATGATATTTCTATTGGTTCCCCTTTTGCTAACCGCAACCGCACAGAAATCGAACCCCTCATTGGCTGTTTTATTAACACCTTAGTATTGCGGACTCAAATTAAAGACAATCCCCCTTTTAGGGAACTGATTACTCAGGTGCATTCTGTTGTCTTGGATGCCCAGATACACCAAGATGTGCCGTTTGAACAAGTAGTAGAAGCAATACAACCGGAACGTTCACTTGGCCACAATCCCTTGTTTCAAGTAATGTTTGTATTGGAGAATTTCTCGCTTGATACTTTAGAGTTACCTGGTATTACCCTGACTCCAGAGATGGTAGAGCAGGACACGGCTCAGTTTGATTTGAGCCTCTTAATTTGGGAAACACAAAAGGGATTGATGGGATCGTGGAAGTATAACAGTAACCTGTTTGATGCAAGCACGATCGCACGGATGGCTGGGCATTTTCAGATATTGCTTGAAGGTGTTGTTGCTAATCCACAGCAGCAGATTTCGCAATTACCTTTGCTGACAGAAGTCGAGCAACAGCAGTTATTGGTTGAGTGGAATAATACTCAGACAGATTATCCCCAGGATAAATGTATCCATCAATTGTTTGAAGCGCAGGTGGAACGGACTCCAGATGCGATCGCAGTTGTGTTTGAAAATCAACAACTGACTTACCACGAATTGAATAGTCGTGCTAACCAGTTGGCGCATTACTTGCAGTCTTTGGGTGTGGGAGCCGATGTACTGGTAGGTATCTGCATAGAGCGTTCGCTCTTAATGGTGGTGGGACTGTTGGGTATTCTCAAGGCGGGTGGCGCTTATGTCCCACTTGACCCAGAATATCCGACTGAGCGATTAAGCTTCATGCTAGAAGACACTCAGCTATCAGTTTTATTGACTCAAGAAAAACTAGTTAATAAGCTAGGCGATCGCCTCTGGCACAGCTTTGCCGAACGCAAAGCTAGTGTAATTTGCTTAGACTCAAACTGGGATATCATCAATCAACAAACACAACAAAACCCGACTACCAGCATCAAAGCTGATAACTTAGCTTATGTAATGTACACAAGCGGTTCTACAGGTCAACCCAAAGGTGTGAGCATTGTCCATCAAGGTGTAGTTCGATTAGTCAAAGAAACTGACTATATCAGCATTTCTACTCAAGATGTAATTGCCCAAGCCTCAAATTACGCCTTCGACGCTGCTACTTTTGAAATTTGGGGAGCGTTATTGAACGGAGCGCGGTTGGTAGGGGTGAGCAAAGATTTGGCTCTTTCGCCAACAGATTTCGCAGCCTTTATGCGATCGCAAAGTATCAGCGTGTTATTCTTGACAACTGCGTTGTTCAATCAAATTGCTCAGGAAGTCCCCTCTGCTTTCAATTCACTACGGCATCTTCTATTTGGAGGGGAGGCTGTCGATCCTAAATGGGTCAAACAAGTATTGAAAAATGGTGCGCCGCAGAGACTGATCCACGTTTATGGGCCGACAGAGAATACTACGTTTACTTCCTGGTACTTGGTGCAGGATGTACCAGAAGGCGTTACAACTATTCCCATCGGGCGACCAATTTCCAACACACAAATTTATTTGTTAGATTCCCAACTACAGCCAGTGAGCGTTGGTGTAGCAGGAGAAATTTATATTGGGGGAGATGGTTTAGCAAAAGAGTACCTGAACCAACAAGAGTTAACACAACAGAAATTTATTCCTAATCCCTTTAGCACTGATCTCCATTCCCGCCTCTACAAAACCGGGGATAAAGCACGCTATTTAAGTGATGGCAATATTCAATACTTAGGACGAATTGACAATCAAGTAAAAATACGCGGTTTTCGGATTGAGTTGGGCGAAATCGAAGCAGTTTTGAGCCAACATGGTGATGTGCAAGTATCTTGTGTCATCGCCCGTGAGGATACATCTGGTGATAAACGTTTAGTCGCCTACGTGGTAGCGCATCAGGACTGTAAACCCACAATCAGCGAACTGCGGCAATTCCTCAAAGCAAAACTCCCAGACTACATGGTGCCAAATGCAATAGTTATCTTGGAGTCGCTGCCGCTTACTCCCAACGGCAAAGTAGACCGCCGTGCCTTACCTACACCGGATTTACACAGCGAACAACAAGATAAATTTGTTGCACCTCGTAACCCAATCGAAGAAATGCTGGCACTTCTTTGGGCGCAAGTTCTGAAAGTAGAGCAAGTGGGCATTCATGACAACTTCTTTGAACTTGGCGGACACTCGCTACTAGCAACACAATTAGTTTCACGCATTCGCACCAGCTTTAAAGTAGAACTAGCATTACGTGAGTTATTTGCAAGAGCAACAGTAGCGGAATTAGCACAATCAATTAGGCAGTTACAGCAACAAGACTTAGAACTCTCTGCACTGCCTATTTTACCAAGGATGAGGGATGCAGAATTACCACTGTCTTATGCTCAACAGCGTCTGTGGTTTTTAGATCAGTTCGAGCCGAACAGCGCCTTTTACAACATTCCTATAGCTTTGCGTCTAGTGGGAAATTTGAATCAAGCAGCCCTAGAACAAAGCTTCCAAGAGATTATTCATCGCCATGAAGCCTTACGCACCAACTTCATTACAGTTGATGGAAAACCTTCTCAAATTATTCAAACACAAACGAATTGGACAGTTTCAGTTGTTGACTTAAAGTATTTATCCACAACCGAGCAAGAAATTACTAGCCAGCAATTAGCGCAACAACAAGCTATTCAGCCTTTTGACCTGGCAAAGGAAGTATTAATCAGAGCGACATTACTAATGCTGTCGGACACAGAACACATATTGTTAGTGTGTATGCATCATGTTGTCTCTGATGGCTGGTCAATGGGTGTGTTTGTCCAAGAACTAACAGCCCTGTACGATGCTTATGCTCAAGATCAGCCTTCTCCATTAGCATCACTGCCAATTCAGTATGCAGATTTTGCTATCTGGCAGCGAAACTGGTTGCAAGGAAATGTACTGCAAAACCAACTAACTTACTGGCAACAACAACTGGCAAACGCACCAGCTTTATTGTCGCTCCCTACAGACCGACCCAGACCTGCTGTGCAGACTTTTGCTGGTGCACATCAAAAGTTTGCCCTCTCTGTTGATCTTACTGGTAGGTTGATACAACTGAGCCAACAACAAGGAGTTACCTTGTTCATGACATTGTTGGCAGCGTTTGATACCCTGCTTTACCGTTACACAGGACAATCAGATATTTTAGTCGGGACACCAATTGCTAACCGTAATCGTAGTGAGATAGAGGGGTTAATTGGCTTTTTTGTCAATACTTTAGTCACGCGTACTGACTTATCAGGCGATCCCAGCTTTAACGACTTACTCACTCGTGTTCGGTTCATGGCAATGGATGGCTACGCTCATCAGGATTTGCCATTTGAAATGCTAGTTGAAGCATTGCAGCCACAACGGGATCTTAGCCATACACCGCTATTCCAGGTGATGTTTTCACTTCAGAATGCGCCCATATCGACCGTGGAGTTAAACCGATTAAGTGTCAGCCCAGTGATGATAGAAGGTATCACTGCCAAGTTTGATTTAACTTTATTAATGGAGAACACTGCTACTGGAGTAGTGGGTGTGTGGGAATACAATACAGACTTGTTTGATGCTAGTACGATCGAGCGAATGACGGGTCATTTTGTGACAATGCTTGAAGGTGTTGTTGCTAATCCACAGCAACAGATTTCGCAATTACCTTTGCTGACAGAAGTTGAGCAACAGCAGTTATTGATTGAGTGGAACAATACTCAGGCGGATTATCCCCATGATAAATGTATCCATCAGTTATTTGAAGCCCAGGTGGAACGTACTCCAGATGCAGTGGCAGTTGTGTTTGAAAATCAACAACTGACTTATCACCAGTTGAATAGTCGCGCTAACCAGTTAGCGCACTACCTGAAATCTTTAGGTGTAAAAGCTGATGTATTGGTGGGGATTTGCGTCGAGCGTTCTTTAGAAATGGTTGTGGGACTATTTGGTATTCTCAAGGCGGGTGGGGCTTATATACCTCTTGACCCGGCTTATCCTGAAGAACGATTAAGTTATATGTTGGCGGATTCGGGTGTTGAGGTGTTGTTAACGCAACAGCAGGTTGTGGAAGGTTTACCCAAGCATGAGGCTGTTGTAGTTTGTCTAGATACCGACTGGCATGATATTGCCAAACATTGCGACAAAAACCTAATCACCGACACGATATCTAACAACTTGGCTTACACCATCTACACATCTGGCTCTACAGGTAAGCCCAAAGGAGCAGGTGTATACCATCGTGGATTTGTCAACTTGGTCAATTGGTTGATTACAGATTTCCAATTCACCTCAAAAGACAGCACGGTGCTGATTTCATCTCTGAGTTTTGACCTAACTCAAAAGAATATATTTGCCCCTTTGCTCATAGGTGGAATATTACATCTACTCCCCGATGGATTTGACCCCGATTATATTCTTGATGTTGTATCAAAGCAGCGAGTAACTTGGGTTAATTGTACACCCAGTACTTTCTATTCAATCCTCACATCTAGCGATGATAGTTTTGCTAAAACCCAATCCCTGCGATATGTATTTCTGGGTGGAGAACCGATTTCAATTCCTAGTTTGTTAAGTTGGCAAAACTCTCCCTATTGTTCTGCCAAAATAGTTAATAGCTATGGGCCTACTGAATGTGCAGATGTTTGTTCAGCTTATATAGTAAAACAATCAAATGAGTTCTTAAATAAACCCATACCCATAGGGAAACCTCTTCCCAACGTCAAGCTGCATATACTTGATCAAAATTTCCAACTTGTTCCCGTAGGAGTAATTGGTGAGCTTTGTATAGCAGGTGTAGGCGTGGGAATGGGGTATATTAATGACTTGCAGCGTACCAATGAAAAATTCATCCCTTACCCCTTCTCGGATGCCAAATCAGAACGCCTTTACAAAACAGGCGACCTAGCCCGCTACCTGAGTGATGGCAATATAGAATACATTGGTCGCATCGATAACCAAGTGAAGATTCGCGGCTTCCGCATCGAACTCGGAGAAATTGAGGCAGTCCTCAACGCCCACCCGCAAATACAACAAGCTGTAGTCATTGCTAGAGAAGATGTTCCTGGTAACAAGCGATTAGTAACATATCTAGTTCCTAGTGATGAATCACTTACAACTAAGCAACTACGTGAATTCCTAAAGGGCAAGCTACCAGAATACATGGTGCCCAGTGCAATAGTTATCTTGGAGTCCTTACCTCTAACTCCTAGCGGCAAAGTAGACCGCCGCGCCTTACCCACACCGGATTTACACAGCGAACGACAAGATAAATTTGTTGCACCTCGTAACCCAATCGAAGAAATGCTGGCACTCCTTTGGGCGCAAGTTCTGAAAGTGGAGCAAGTGGGCATTCATGACAACTTCTTTGAACTTGGCGGACACTCGCTACTAGCAACACAGTTGGTTTCACGCATCCGCAACATTTTCAAAGTGGAACTACCATTGCGAGAGTTGTTTGCCACCGCCACACTAGCTGAATTAGCACAAGAAATTGCACAATTACAGCAACAAGACTTAGAACTGTCTGCACCACCTATCTTACCAAGAACAGAGAATGCAGAATTAGCACTGTCTTATGCTCAACAGCGTTTGTGGTTTTTAGACCAATTCGAGCCAAACAGTCCCTTCTACAACATGCCCATAGCCTTGCGTTTAGCAGGAATTGTGCAAGTTGCCGCCTTAGAACAAAGCTTCCAAGAAATAATTGCTCGCCACGAAGCGTTACGTACTAATTTCATTACGGTTGATGGACAACCAACACAAATCATTCAAACAGAAACGAATTGGACAGTATCAGTTGTTGATTTGAAGCATTTATCGACAACCAAAAAAGAAATAGCAACCCAGCAATTAGCGCAACAACAAGCGATTCAACCCTTTGAGTTGGCGACACAAGCATTAGTGAGAGTGACATTAGTAGTGCTATCCGAGACAGAACACATATTGTTAGTGTGTATGCACCACATTGTCTCTGATGGCTGGTCGCTGGGCATGTTTATCCAAGAACTAGCAGCACTTTACAATGCTTATTCTGAAGGTAATACCTCACCATTAGCGCCACTGCCGATTCAGTATGCAGATTTCGCAATTTGGCAAAGAAAGTGGTTGCAAGGGGAAGTATTACAAAGCCAATTGAGTTACTGGCAACAACAACTAAAAGATGCACCAGCCTTATTGTCACTACCCACAGACCGACCCAGACCGGCTGTGCAAACTTACCACGGGACACATCAAGAGTTTGCACTTTCTGAGGAACTAACTAGTAAGCTGACAAAACTAAGCCAAGAGCAAGGGGTGACTTTGTTCATGACGCTGTTGGCAGCATTTGATACTCTGCTTTACCGCTACACAGGTACAGAAGACATTTTGGTGGGTTCGCCAATTGCCAACCGCGATCGCAGTGAAATAGAAGGGTTAATTGGCTTTTTTGTCAATACTTTAGTTTTGCGTACCGATGTCTCCGGCGATCCCAGCTTTGAGGAATTACTCACTCGCGTTCGAGAAATGGCAATGGAGGCATATTCTCATCAGAATTTGCCCTTTGAAATGCTAGTAGAGGCATTGCAACCCCAACGGAACTTAAGTCATACATCCCTATTTCAGGTGATGTTTGCCCTCCAGAATACGCCCATGTCTGACGTAAAGTTGACTGGGTTGACCATGAGTTATTTGCCAATAAAAGGCACAACTGCAAAGTTTGATCTTACCTTGGCAATGGAGAACACCGCTAATGGACTAGTGGGTGTGTGGGAATACAATACAGACTTGTTTGACCCTAGCACCATCAAGCGGATGACTGGTCATCTTGTCACTTTGCTTGAGGGGATTATTGCCAACCCCAAAGAGCGGATTTCCCAATTGCCTTTGTTAACACAAGCAGAGCAACGGCAGTTATTGATTGAGTGGAATGATACACAGGTAGATTATCTCTCTGATAAGTGTATCCATGAATTATTTGAGGAGCAGGTAGAGCGTACCCCTGATGCTGTGGCAGTTGTGTTTGAAAATCAACAACTGACTTATCACCAGTTGAATAGTCGCGCTAACCAGTTAGCACATTACTTGCAGTCTTTGGGTGTAAAAGCTGATGTGTTGGTGGGGATTTGCATAGAGCGCTCGTTAGAAATGATTGTGGGACTGTTGGCAATTCTCAAGGCGGGTGGCGCTTATGTACCACTTGACTCAGAGTATCCCCAAGACCGCTTGAGCTTTATGTTAGAAGATGCTCAAGTTAGAGTGCTACTAACTCAACAGCAATTAGTCAACAAGTTACCACAGCATACTGCACAGGTTGTCTGCTTAGACACTGACTTCTTAAAAATTGCTCAAGAGCGCGAGTCAAACCTTCTAAACACCGCAACACCTGGTAACTTAGCATACGTCATCTACACTTCGGGTTCTACAGGTAAACCCAAGGGCGTTTTAGTCAATCACTCTAATGTAGTGCGTCTGTTTGCAGCAACAGACTCCTGGTATAACTTTAACTCTCAAGATGTGTGGACAATGTTCCACTCTTATGCTTTCGACTTTTCTGTATGGGAAATTTGGGGTGCATTGCTGTATGGTGGACGACTGGTAGTAGTGCCATATTTTGTGACGCGATCGCCCGAATCCTTCTATAATTTGCTGTGTCAAGAGCAAGTAACAATTCTCAATCAAACACCTTCAGCCTTCCGCCAGTTAATTCCAGCATCTCAAGGAACTATTGGCGATTTAAATTTGCGCTTGGTTATTTTCGGTGGAGAAGCCTTAGAACTGAAGAGTTTGCAGCCTTGGTTTGAGTGCCACGGCGACCAGATGCCCCAGTTAGTGAATATGTACGGGATTACGGAAACCACTGTACATGTAACTTATCGTCCATTGAGCAAAGCCGATTTAAATGGTTCAGCAAGTATAATTGGTCGCCCGATTGCAGACTTACAGGTGTATCTGCTAGATGAACATTTACAGCCAGTGCCGATTGGGGTTCCAGGTGAGATGCACATCGGTGGTGCTGGGGTAGCCCGTGGCTATCTCAATCGTCCCGAACTGACAGCACAACGGTTTATTTCTAACTCCTTTAATGGCAACTCCAAGCAGCTACTATATAAATCCGGTGACTTAGCTCGTTATCTGCCGAATGGCGAGTTGGAGTATTTAGGGCGAATTGACCAGCAAGTGAAGATTCGTGGCTTCCGTATTGAGTTGGGTGAAATTGAGGCATTACTGGTACAACACCCAGATGTTCGGGAGAGCGTGGTAGTGCTGCGGGAGGATGAACCGAGCGACAAACGTTTAGTGGCTTATGTAGTGCCGCAGGTGGAACAATCCCCTCAAGTGGGAGAACTGCGTCGCTTTCTGAAAGAAAAGCTCCCAGAGTACATGGTGCCAAATGCAATAGTCATTCTAGGAGCCATACCGCTTACTTCCAACGGCAAAGTAGACCGCCGTGCCCTACCCGCTCCAGAGTTACATAGTCAACTAACAGACAAATTTATCGCACCCCGCACTCCTATCGAGGAAATGCTAGCGCTAATTTGGGCACAAGTCCTAAAAGTAGAGCAAGTAGGCATTTACGATAACTTCTTTGAACTTGGGGGACATTCCCTACTAGCAACGCAACTGGTTTCACGCATTCGCAACATTTTTAAAGTAGAACTACCGTTGCGTAGCCTGTTTGTAGCAGCGACAGTAGCCGAATTGGCACAAGAGATTGGGCAGTTACAGCAGCAAAACTTAGAATTTACTTCCGCACCCATCTTACCAAGAGCCAAGAATGCAGAATTACCACTGTCTTATGCTCAACAGCGTTTATGGTTTTTAGATCAGTTAGAGCCAAACAGTGCCTTATACAATATACCCATAGCTTTGCGTCTAGTAAGAACTCTCAATCAAGCAGCCTTAGAACAAAGCTTAGAAGAAATTATTCATCGCCATGAAGTGTTACGCACCAACTTCATCACAGTTGAGGGACAACCAACTCAAATCATTCCAACACAAACAAATTGGCTAGTCTCAGTTGTTGATTTGAAGCATTTATCCACAAGCGAACAAGAGATTGCTTCACAGCAATTAGGGCAACAACAAACTATTCAACCTTATGACCTAGCAAGTGAAGCGTTAGTCAGGGCAACATTAGTAATCCTGTCGGAGACAGAACACATATTGTTAGTGTGTATGCATCACATTGTTAGTGATGGCTGGTCAATGGGTGTGTTTGTTGAGGAATTAGCAACACTGTACAATGCTTATTCTCAAGGTCAAATATCACCGTTAGCACCACTGCTGATTCAGTATGCAGATTTCGCAATTTGGCAGCGCCAGTGGTTGCAAAAAGATGTACTGCAAAGCCAATTGAGTTACTGGCAACAACACCTAAAAGACGCACCAGCTTTATTGTCGCTACCCACAGACCGACCCAGACCATCTGTGCAAACCTTTAGTGGTGCACATCAAGAGTTTGCACTTTCAGTTGAGTTAACTGGTAGCTTGGTAAAACTGAGCCAAGAGCAAGGTGTGACGTTGTTCATGACACTGTTGGCAGTTTATGATACCCTACTATATCGCTACACAGGACAATCAGATATTTTAGTAGGGACACCAATTGCTAACCGCGATCGCAGTGAAATTGAAGGGCTAATTGGCTTTTTTGTCAATACCTTAGTTATGCGTACTAACTTAGTAGACAATCCCAGTTTTAGCGAATTATTGGGTCGTGTTAGAGAAGTCGCGTTGTCCGCGTATGCTCATCAGAATTTGCCTTTTGAAATGCTAGTAGAGGCATTGCAGCCAGAACGCGACCTCAGCTATACTCCTTTGTTCCAAGTGATGTTTGCTCTCCAGAATGCGCCCATGTCACAAGTAGAGTTGACTGGGTTAAGTGTCAGTTTATTGCCAATAAAAAGCGCAACGGCAAAATTTGATTTGACTTTAGCAATGGAGAACACCGCTAATGGATTAGTGGGAGTGTGGGAATACAATACAGACTTGTTTGATGCTAGTACTATTGAGCGGATGACTGGTCATTTTGTGACACTGCTTGAGGGAATTATTACCAACCCCAAAGAGCGAATTTCCCAATTGCCGATGTTAACAGAAGTTGAGCAACGGCAGTTATTGATTGAGTGGAATAATACTCAAGCCGATTACCCTTGGGATAAGTGCATTCATCAATTGTTTGAGGAGCAGGTAGCGCGTACACCTGATGCAGTGGCAGTTGTGTTTGAAAATCAACAACTGACTTATCACCAGTTGAATAGTCGCGCTAACCAGTTAGCGCACTACCTGAAATCTTTGGGTGTAAAAGCTGATGTATTGGTGGGCATTTGCGTCGAGCGTTCTTTAGAAATGGTTGTGGGACTATTTGGTATTCTCAAGGCGGGTGGCGCTTATGTACCTCTTGACCCGGCTTATCCTGAAGAACGATTAAGTTATATGTTGGCGGATTCGGGTGTTGAGGTATTGTTAACGCAACAGCAGGTTGTAGAAGGTTTACCCAAGCATGAAGCTGTTGTAGTTTGTCTAGATACCGACTGGCATAATATCACCAAACATTGTGACAAAAACCTAACCACCGACACGATATCTAACAACTTGGCTTACACCATCTACACATCTGGCTCCACAGGTAAGCCCAAAGGAGCAGGTGTATACCATCGTGGATTTGTGAACTTGGTCAATTGGTTGATTACAGATTTCCAATTCACCTCAAAAGACAGCACGGTGCTGATTTCATCTCTGAGTTTTGACCTAACTCAAAAGAATATATTTGCCCCTTTGCTCATAGGTGGAATATTACATCTACTCCCCGATGGATTTGACCCCGATTATATTCTTGATGTTGTATCAAAGCAGCGAGTAACTTGGGTTAATTGTACACCCAGTACTTTCTATTCAATCCTCACATCTAGCAATGAGAGTTTTGCTAAAACCCAATCCCTCCGATATGTATTTCTGGGTGGAGAACCGATTTCAATTCCTAGTTTGTTAAGTTGGCAAAACTCTCCCTATTGTTCTGCCAAAATAGTTAACAGCTATGGGCCTACTGAATGTGCAGATGTTTGTTCAGCTTATATAGTAAAACAATCAAATGAGTTCTTAAATAAACCCATACCCATAGGGAAACCTCTTCCCAACGTCAAGCTGCATATACTTGATCAAAATTTCCAACTTGTTCCCGTAGGAGTAATTGGTGAGCTTTGTATAGCAGGTGTAGGCGTGGGGATGGGGTACATTAATGACTTGCAGCGTACCAATGAAAAATTCATCCCTTACCCCTTCTCGGATGCCAAATCAGAACGCCTTTACAAAACAGGCGACCTAGCTCGCTACCTGAATGATGGCAATATAGAATACATTGGTCGCATCGATAACCAAGTGAAGATTCGCGGCTTCCGCATCGAACTCGGAGAAATTGAGGCAGTCCTCAACGCCCATCCGCAAATACAACAAGCTGTAGTCATTGCTAGAGAAGATGTTCCTGGTAACAAGCGCTTAGTAGCATATCTAGTTCCTAGTGATGAATCACTTACAACTAAGCAACTACGTGAATTCCTAAAGGGCAAGCTGCCAGAATACATGGTGCCCAGTGCAATAGTTATCTTGGAGTCCTTACCTCTAACTCCTAGCGGCAAAGTAGACCGCCGCGCCTTAAGAGCACCAGAGGCAAGTAGTGAATTATTAGATAAATATGTCGCCCCACGCACCCCCATTGAAGAAATCCTAGTACAAATTTGGGCGCAAGTGCTGAAAATCGAGGTTGTAGGTATCCATGATAACTTCTTTGAACTAGGGGGACACTCACTATTAGCAATACAATTGGTTTCACGCATCCGCACTAGTTTCAAAGTAGAACTACCCTTGCGGAGCTTGTTTGCAGAAGCGACTGTTGCCCAATTAGCGCAATCAATTGGGCAGTTACAGCAACAAGACTTAGAACTTACTTCCCCACCCATTTTACCAAGGGCAAAGAATGCAGAATTACCACTGTCATTTGCCCAAACACGGCTGTGGTTTTTAGATCAGTTTGAGCCGAACAGTTCCTTCTACAACATACCTTTAGCTTTGCATCTAGTAGGAACTCTCAATCAAGCTGCATTAGAACAAAGTCTAGAAGAAATTATTTATCGTCACGAAGCGTTAGGCACCAATTTCATCACAGTTGATGGACAACCAACACAAATCATTCAAACAGAAACGAATTGGACAGTATCAGTTGTTGATTTGAAGCATTTATCGACAACTGAACAAGAAATTCCTTCACAGGAATTAGCACAACAACAAGCGATTCAACCGTTTGATTTAGCAAGACAAGCATTAGTGAGAGCGACATTAGTAGTGCTATCCGAGACAGAACACATATTGTTAATGTGTATGCATCATGTCGTCTCCGATGGCTGGTCAATGGGTGTGTTTGTCCAAGAACTAGCGGCGCTGTATAATGCTTATTCTCATGGTGAGCCGTCACCTTTAAGTCCACTACCGATTCAGTACGCAGATTTCGCAATCTGGCAGCGACAGTGGTTGCAAGGGGATGTACTGCAAAACCAATTGAGTTACTGGCAAAAACAATTGGCAGATGCACCAGCTTTATTGTCGCTACCCACAGACCGACCCAGACCTGCTGTGCAAACCTTCGCTGGTGCAACTCAACAGTTTACACTGTCAATTGAACTAACTCAAAGGCTGACAAAACTGAGCCGGGAGCAAGGGGTGACTTTGTTCATGACACTGTTGGCAGCGTTTGATACCTTGCTTTACCGCTACACAGAACAAGAAGATATTTTGGTGGGGACACCAATTGCCAACCGCGATCGCACTGAAATTGAAGGGTTGATTGGCTTTTTTGTCAATACTTTAGTTTTGCGGACTGATTTATCAGGCAATCCTAGCTTTAGCGAATTACTCACTCGTGTCCGGCAAATGGCAATGGAGGCATACTCTCATCAAGACTTGCCGTTTGAAATGCTAGTAGAGGCATTGCAGCCAGAACGAGACCTCAGCCATGCACCACTGTTTCAGGTAGATTTTCTCCTCCAAAATGATCCCCTATCTCAAGTAGAACTGACTGGGTTAACTGTCAATTCATTGCCAATAGAAAATGCAACTGCCAAGTTTGATCTTACCTTGGCAATGGAGAACACTGCTACTGGACTAGTGGGTGTGTGGGAGTACAATACAGACTTATTTGATGACAGCACGATCGCCCGGATGACGGGTAATTTTGTGACAATGCTGGAAGCAATTGTGGCGAATCCCCAAGAGCGAATTTCCCAACTGCCAATGTTAACAGAAGTTGAGCAACGACAGTTATTAGTTGAATGGAACGATACTCAGGCGGATTACCCTTGGGATCAGTGTATCCATCAGTTATTTGAGTCGCAGGTTGAGCTTACCCCAGATGCGATCGCAGTCATATTTGAAAATCAACAGTTAACTTATGGTGAGTTAAATACCCAAGCTAATAAATTAGCACACTATTTCCAATCTCTTGGTGTGGGGCCAGAGATTTTAGTTGGGATTTATTTAGAGCGATCGCTCTCCATGATTGTGGCATTGTTAGCTGTCCTCAAAGCTGGTGGTGCTTATGTTCCCCTAGACCCTGATTATCCCCAACAGCGTTTAGCTGACATCTCCCACGACTCACAAGTTTCTGTGCTGATTACACAGCAGAAATTGCTCAATTCTTTGCCAGTGGAAGGGGTAAAAGTTATTGTCTTAGATACGGAGTCTGGGGTGCTGGCTGCTCAAAATCCAGAAAATCCGGTGAGTGAGGTAGAGCCAGAAAACTTGACTTGTATATTGTATACTTCTGGCTCTACCGGAAAACCCAAAGGCGTGATGCTGACTCACGCGGCTTTGGTGAACCATAGCAGTGCAATTAGTGAAGTATTTGGTTTAACTAACTGCGATCGCGTCTTACAGTTTGCTTCCTTCGGCTTTGATGTTGCTGCTGAAGAAATCTTCCCCACTTGGTTGAAAGGTGCAACTGTGGTAATAAGACCCGCTCAAATGTTCGCCACATTAGCCAGCTTTGCCCAATTTATTGAACAAGAAAAGCTGAGTGTCTTGAATATCACCCCAGCTTATTGGCATGAATGGGCGATCGCAGTATCTCAAGAAGATGCAACTGTGCCGCAAAGTCTACGCTTAGTAGCTGTGGGTGGGGATGCAGTTCTACCGGAAACAGTAACAATATGGCAGCAATTGGTAGGCGATCGCGTCAATTGTCTAAATGTCTATGGCCCCACCGAAGCGTCCGTGACAGCTATAGTCCATAATCTGCTCCATCCCAAATCAGAAAAAACCAATTCTGTGCTTATTGGCCGTCCCGTTCCCAATACGCAAATCTACATCCTTGACCGTCATCTTCAACCCGTACCCATTGGAATTAGAGGCGAACTGCATATATGTGGTGTTCGTTTAGCACGAGGTTATCTCAACCTCAAAGAATTGACAGAGGAAAAATTTATTCCCAATCCGTTTGAGGAGACAGGAGAAAGTAGATTATATAAAACTGGGGATTTGGCCCGTTATCTACCGGATGGTAACATTGAGTGCTTCGGACGCATCGACAATCAGGTAAAAATCCGGGGATTCCGCATCGAGTTGGGAGAAATTGAAGCCGTACTCAACCAACAGTCCCATGTGCAGACATCTTGTGTGATCATCCGCGAAGATGCGATCGGGGATAAGCGCTTAGTTGCCTACGTAGTACCGTATGATCAACAGATACCCACGATTAGCGAACTGCGTCAGTTCCTCAGTCGGATTCTGCCTCTTTATATGGTGCCCCAGGCTTTTGTAATCTTAGAGTCCCTACCGCTAACACCAAACCGCAAAGTAGACCGCCGCGCCCTACCCGCACCGGATTTATACAGCGAACTCTTAGACAGATATGTTGCCCCACGCACTCCAATTGAAGAAATGCTGGCACAAATTTGGGCACAAGTGCTGAAAGTGGAGCAAGTGGGCATACATGATAACTTCTTTGAAATTGGGGGACACTCGCTGCTAGCAACGCAACTGGTTTCACGCATCCGCAACATTTTCAAAGTAGAACTACCTTTGCGTAGCCTGTTTGCAGCAGCGACAGTAGCCGAATTGGCACAAGAGATTGGGCAGTTACAGCAGCAAGACTTAGAATTTACTTCCCCACCCATCTTACCAAGGGCAAAAAATGCAGAATTACCACTGTCTTATGCTCAACAGCGTTTGTGGTTTTTAGACCAGTTACAGCCAAACAGTGCATTATACAACATCTCCTTAGCTTTGCATCTTTTAGGAACTCTTAATCAAGCTGCCTTAGAACAAAGCTTAGAAGAAATTATTCATCGCCACGAAGCGTTACGCACCAACTTCATCACAGCTGATGGAAACCCAACTCAAATCATTCAAACAGAAACGAATTGGACACTATCAATTACTGACTGGCAACATTTGCCAACACCTGAGCAAGAAATAGCAACACAGCAATTAGTAATTACCCAAGCTATTCAACCCTTTGACTTGGCAAGTGCAGCCCTACTCAGAGCGACATTAGTCGTGGTGTCGGAGACAGAACACATATTATTAGTGTGTATGCATCACATTGTTAGTGATGGCTGGTCAATGGGTGTGTTTGTTCAGGAACTAGCGGCGCTGTATAGTGCTTATGCTCAAGGTCAGCCTTCCACTCTAACGCCACTACCAATTCAGTACGCAGATTTCGCCATCTGGCAAAGACAGTGGTTGCAAGGGGAAGTACTGGAAAGCCAATTGAGTTACTGGCAAAAACAATTGGCAAACGCTCCAACTTTATTGTCGCTTCCCACAGACCGACCCAGACCTGCTGTACAAACCTTCGTTGGTACATATCACAAGTTTGCGCTTTCCCTTGATCTCACTCAAAGACTGACACAACTAAGTCAGCAACAAGGGGTAACTTTGTTCATGACGCTGTTGGCAGCTTATGATACTTTACTTTACCGCTACACAGGTGTAGCAGATATTTTGGTGGGGACACCGATCGCTAACCGGAATCGCAGTGAAATAGAAGGGTTGATTGGCTTTTTTGTCAACACTTTAGTGATGCGGACTGATTTATCTGAAAATCCTAGTTTCTCATCGTTACTCACTAGTGTTCGGGAAATGGCAATGGATGCTTATGCTCATCAGGATTTGCCGTTTGAAATGCTGGTGGAAGTATTGCAGCCTCAGCGAAACCTCAGCCACACACCACTGTTCCAGGTAGCGTTTTTGATCCAGAATGCGCCCATGTCTCAAGTAGAACTGACTGGGTTAACTATAAGTGATTTGCCAATAGAAAGTGTAACTGCAAAGTTTGATCTTACCTTGGCAATGGAAAACACAAGTACTGGACTGGTGGGAGTGTGGGAGTACAATACTGACTTGTTTGATGAACGCACGATCGCACAGATGGCGGGTCATTTTGTGACACTGCTTGAAGCAATTGTGGCGAATCCACAGCAGCGAATTGACCAATTACCTCTGCTAAGTAAAGTTGAGCAACATCAACTTTTAGTTGAGTGGAATGATACTCTCTTAGACTATCCCCAAGATAAGTGTATTCATCAGTTGTTTGAGGAACAGGTTGGGCGGACTCCAGATGCAGTGGCGGTGGTGTTTGAAAATCAACAACTAACTTATGGTGAGTTGAATGATCGCGCTAATCAGTTGGCGCATTACTTGCAGTCTTTGGGTGTGGGAGCAGATGTACTGGTGGGGTTGTGTGTGGAGCGATCGCTACAGATGCTCGTAGCACTACTAGGCATTCTTAAGGCTGGTGGAGCTTATGTCCCTCTCGACCCTGAGTATCCCCAAGAACGCTTACAATATATTCTCGATGATGCTTTAGTTTCGGTGCTACTGACTCAACAGCGAGTCCTCAATAAACTACCCCAGCATCAAGCGCAGCTTGTCTGTTTGGATGAGATATGGGAACAAATCGGCCAAAATAATCAAGATAACCCGACGAGTGGGGTGACGGCTTTTAATCTAGCTAATCTAATTTATACTTCCGGCTCCACAGGCAAACCCAAGGGTGTGATGGTTGAGCATACCGGGCTTTTTAACTTAGCTCAAGCTCAAATTCAAACTTTTGGCTTGGATTCTGATAGTCGTGTTCTCCAGTTTGCCTCTCTCAGTTTTGATGCTTCTATCTGGGAAGTGATCATGGCTTTGGGATCAGGGGCAACACTTTACTTAGGAACAAAAGACTCTTTACTGCCTGGTACGCCGTTAATTCAGCTATTAAAAGATTACTGCATTACCCATATCACCCTACCACCATCAGCACTGGCAGTTCTCCCGGCTGAAGAACTCCCGGCGTTGCAAACAATAATTGTCGCTGGAGAAGCTTGTTCTGCTGAACTTATCAGACAATGGTCTGCTGGGAGAAACTTCTTCAACGCTTATGGGCCAACAGAAGCTAGCGTCTGTGCCACGATCGCAAAATGCACTGATAGCGATCGCAAAATCTCCATTGGCCGCCCAATAGCTAACACGCAAATCTACATTTTAGACTCACACTTACAACCAGTTCCCGTTGGTGTATCAGGAGAATTGCACATTGGTGGTGCGGGATTAGCACGCGGCTACCTCAACCGTCCAGAATTGACACAAGAGAAATTTATCCCCAATCCCTTCCAAGGAGGCAGGGGGGCAGGGGAGCAGGGGAGC
>NZ_WBKM01000028.1 GCF_015714725.1 Nostoc sp. WHI | reverse complement strand
GCCCATCAAGGTTTAAAGCTCCAATCAAAGACACGTTCCCACCCTTAGTACCAGGTATATTACCAACTGCTCTTTCGCCATTGACTGCTCTGGCAAACAAGCGTGACATTGATAAATTCAATCCCGCTTCATCGACAAATATCAGGTTTCTGACATCAATTTTATCTAACCAACGGCGATAGTCATGTCTTAACTCTTGTACTCTTGGGGTATCTTGTTCGCTGGCATAGAGACTTTTTTTTACACCGTAAACCTAATTTTTCTACCGCACGATGCATTGTTGTGATACTTACACTAGTCCCTGTGCGTTCTGCATAGCGATGCCTGCGGCGGGGCAAAGCCCAACGCATAATTCTCTTAGCAACAAATCATTCTTACTTTCCACCAAAGACTTGATCGTGCTGAGATGTTCATCCTGAATTATCGGCTTTTGGTACCCCCCACGTTGTTTTGCTTCAATTTGTCCACTTTCACGATAATAACGTAGCACGTTGCGTACAAATGACAAGCTGACCTTAAACCTTTGAGCCAGTTGGCGTTGCGAACCTTCCTTCTCTAACCAAGCGGCAATCACACGACCACGCAAATCTTTGGAGTAAGATACTGGCATTTAATTTGACAATCACTTCCTGTTTAGCTTACCGTTTTTTGTGGTTCAATTACCTGAAAATTGCTGTAAATTTATCAAAATGTTTAAGTAAGTACTATAGGAATAGTATTTGATTTTTGAAATGCACGTAGTAGACTGTCTACGCAAAATAGTGCGTTAGACGTAGGTTGGGTTGCGCTCCGCTCCACCCAACCTACAATTTTTTTGCAATCATTTTAGCCATGACAGTCCATTACAAGACTATCGAGATTTTTTCAGAAATCAAATATGATTCCTATATTTGTTAATCTTGTGTTTATAGCTTCTTTACCTCTAAGGTGTATTATTTTAGATAGCTATTTCACTTAATATCCTTATTTTCTTAAAGAAAAAAATTTTATGGCTTACGAATTGAAAAAAGCTTTAGCAGTTGCCACCATCATTGGTGCATTCAATATTTTTAATCAGGGGAGTGCGAGTGCTGTTACTTTTAATTTCACTCAAGATGGTTGGTCGCAAGGTGGAATAGTAACTGGTAGCTTTGAAGGAGAAGATTTAGATAGTGACAGTATTATCTCAGAAACTGAGGTGACTAAATTTTTATTAGCTTGGTCAGGAAATCAAGAAGTTCCTACATTAGAACTTACAGATATCCCAGATAGGTGGGAATTCTCCACAACGCAAGCTAGTTTAATTTCGGGTTTTACAAGTGAAGCAACAACCTTTTGGTCTTATGACGGAAGTACTGGTTCTGTTGGCATAGGTGGTTTTGCAGGTATAATTGGCGATACAACACAGTCAGCCCCAATGTTTGAGCTTGTAAGTGCTGAAACTATTCCAGAACCTACCTCTGTTGTTGCAAGCTTAGTTGCCTTATGTGCCGTACTACTTAAGAAAAGATTTTAGCTCTCAAGCATTTGTGACAAGTTAAAAAGGTGTTAGTTTTGTAAATTCTAAATCATAGATATACATCCACTGGAGAAATCAATAGGAATTATCGAGTGGTTCTCGTGCTGCTCTAGGTGTATGGCTCACTCTGGACGAGGGCGATTAAAATGATTTTTGCCCCGTGCGCCTTAGCATTCAGGGCAACAAGACACTGATGTGTCCTGTTGCCAGCCCATGACTTCGGGCACTTCTTGAGCTGCTTAGGTTCGCCCAAATATTCCTAAAAAAATAATTTAGGCAGGAATGACTAGAGCAATCAGTGAACGTTTATCAAGTGATTGGACTTTGCCTACTTGACTAAGATCATTCACAACGCGGTCTAGTAATTCTCCAGCTTGCTCACGATATTGATGTTCTCGACCTCGTAAACGAACAGCAAACTTCACAGAATCGCCCTTACTCAACCACCCAATTGCTTGTTCAATGCGTAACTTATAATCAGCCACACCCACGTTTAGACCGAAGCGAACTTCCTTTACAACTGGTCTGGCACTCTGTGCCTGACGCTTTTTCTTTTGATACTGAAGTTTGCCATAATTAAGAATCTTTGCAACTGGAGCTTCTTTACCTTCGGAAACTAAAACTAGGTCAAGTTCTAAGCTTTGGGCTAGTTGTAGCGCCTCGTAGGTATCGATCAGACCACGATTGTTATTTTCATGGTCAATCAAGAAGACTTGGGGTGACTTGATTTGTGAGTTAATTAGCTGCTTTTGGATTGCGATAACGTTTTTCTCCTAATTGTTCAACATTTTACTTTGCGAATTATACTAATGTAACACAAAGCTGAAGTTAGTGTGTTTTATGTCACCCTAAATTCATTACTTATCCGTACTAGTAAAACTTGCGCTTTACTATTGCTTCTCCTCAAAATGCCCCGTGCACTTCTGCATCCGATTATAGCAATATGTCTTTATGCTCGCATCGCTAGTCAGGGCATCGATGAAAATCTGATTTGCGACCTTCACCGATGCGGTTTGGTCGTAATCAGTGGTTTTTTATTTCTCTCATTCCTTTCCTGTCTACCTTACATCAATGTTAAGAAAGATCCGGGTAAATAAATAGCCGCAAACGGGTAACTTAATGCCCTTTCTAGAGACTAGAGGCAGAAAGCAAAAGCGCAGCTTTGGCGGGATAGATTACTTTAATTATAAGCAATTCGACGGACATATAAATTACGAATTACGTTAGCGCAGCGTTAGCAACGTAGGAGCGGCATTACGAATTATGAATTAGGTTACAATACCTTTGCCAATTTACGAGGGTGAGTTGATATCTGAACTCCCTTTTCTCTGAGGCTTGGCAAAAACAATAAGTCCTAAAAATTCCTTCAAGGTTTCCCACAAGGTTTTTTAACGTATTGTCCGTAGTATCAAGGGTTTGATATTCCAAGCTACCTTATAAGCTAAACGCTTATGTATGGGTCATTTTGCCATTTTTGCCCAAATTTTTGTTGGCTCTTATTTTGGCAAAGGTATTGAGGTTAATAACCACTTTACCGAAGTGAGTTGCACTTTTGAGGTAATGATAAGCTTCTCGTGCTTCAGTGAATGGGAAAACTCGATCAATAATAGGTTTGATTTGATGTTGTTGCATCGTCTGATTCATCGCCTCAAACATTTCCCGACTGCCAACATAAATGCCTTGAACTGTCAAACTCTTAAAAAGTATTGGCATGGGGTCAATCTCACTTCCTCTGCCTGACAATATACCAATCAAGCTAATACCTCCCCCAATGCGGACTGCTTGTAGTGATTTTGGTAGAGTACCTGCACCGCCTACCTCAACCACATGATCCACACCCGTGCGATTAGTCAATTGGTAAACTTGCTTTTCCCAATCTGGCGTTGTTTTGTAGTTAATCGTCTCGTCAGCCCCAAGTTGTGTAGCTCGTGCTAACTTCTCGTCACTACTGGAAATAACGATCGCTCTAGCACCATATATCTTCGCAAACTGAAGAGCAAAAATCGAAACTCCCCCAGTACCGAGCAATAAAACACTTTCACCTGCATTAATATTGCCTTTTGTCACCAGTCCATGCCAAGCTGTGACTGCGGCACAGGGCAAGGTTGCACCTTCGGCGTAGGATAGGTAGTCAGGTAAGATTACCAAACCATCTTGGTGTAATACGACATACTCCGCCAGCATTCCATCGATACCGCCTCCTAGATCCGATTTCATTTTCTCTTTGGTTAAAGAGCCATAAATCCAGTCTTGGAAGAAAATACCAGCGACGCGTGAGCCTACTTTGACGCGTGTCACCCCTTCCCCCACCGCCACGACTTCTCCTGCACCGTCAGACAAGGGAATTAGTGGATATTTTTGTCCAAAGCCGTAAGCTCCTTCAGCCACAAGCAGATCACGATAATTTAGAGATGTTGCTTTTACTTTAATCAGAACTTGTCCCGCAGCCGGTTTTGGTTCAGGGCGATCAACTAATGCGATCGCATCAATTCCGGCGCTGCTTTGAATTTCGTAAGCTTTCATTGGCAGACTTTTTTTGCCAAAAGGTCATAGTTTTGCAGTTCAAGACTATGTTATCGCCAATCATCCATTGCAAAAACATCTGGGCGATTGAATCCAGGTTCATTAGGTCTATGCATTGCTACTCCGATGATTTCACTGCGAAAACCACGAGCAAGCATCCGGCGGTAAGCTTCGTCTCGACTGGTATTGATCCCAGCTACCAAACGTGACATTGTTTGAGCCACAGTCAATGCTTCACACAAATCCAATAACTCCTCGAAACGTTGCCCTGCATCAGTCCCAGAATATACTGCACCAAACCGGACGAAGCAAGTGTTACTACCTGCCTCAGTACCCGCCCCATAGTGACAAACTGCAAATCCTGCCAAGCCTTTATCATCCCGTAACAATACTGTATCACCCAGTCCTTGAGTCTGAACTGTCTGAATTTCCCGTGATAAATCTAGTCCTTCATAAATAGAATTAGTAAGTTGATAAATTGCTTTGAGATTTTCGGCGCGTTCATCCTCACTCATTTGTGAGTATCTAGTTCCTTGGGGTATTGGCTGTAATTGCTGTACTGGCTTTGCCAAAATTGCAGTGAGAAAACGCAGACGAAAGCCAAATTTTTGGTATAGCACGTGATGCTTAGGACTTTGAGCAAAAGTAAACAGTCCTGTCATCGAAGTATGACATTGAGTAAAGTAAGCGATGGCAGGTTCAACGAGACGTTGACCTATTCCTTGGTTCCAAAAGTCAGGGTGAACGCTTAACGGCCCGAAATAGCCAAAACTCCCCCAGTTCACAGCTAGGTTAGACCCGATTAATTTTCCATCTACCTCAGCAGCAAATGCCGCATTGGGATCAGTTTTCCATCGGTGCGATATGTAAGCAGCATCTCCATAAAACTCAGTTGGTTCAGGTAGTCCTAACAAAGTACCAAAGGCCAGCCGAAAAATATGGTCAGCAGCAGCTAACTCATTCTCTTGTAGTAATCGGATAGAAACGTTCATCACTTAATTGTTCTGAGAGCGCTAGGTTCTATCCTATTACTTTCAGCTATGCCAAGTTGCAAGCTTTTTAGTTTTTAACTCAGCCGTTGCCACCTAGCACCAACTACACTGAATCTATGAACTGCTGTGTTTTTTCTAAAAGTGACTGATGTTCGATTTGCTTTGCTAACTCTTGAGCAGTTTGGTAGCACGATCGCGCCAACTTTTTGCGTTTCGTTGCAGCGTAGAGGCTTCCCATATTCAGCAAAGTTGAAATTTCTCCAAGACTATCGCCCAGTTGTTGATAAATCGTCATGGCTTGTTTGTAGAACTTCATTGCCTGCCGAGACTGTGCCAGGGTGCTGTATGTAAAACCAATGTTGTGCAGAGTTGTTGCTTCACCAGAGCGATCTTTGATTGCTCGACGTGTCAAAAGAACTTGATGGTAGAGCAATAGCGCTTGTTTAGGTTGTCCTAAATCACTATAAATTGAGGCGATATTATTCAAAGTGGTTGCTTCACCAGGCAAGTTCTTGATCGCTCGTTGAATTGGGAGTGCTGCTTGAAAAAATTCTAGAGCTTGCTCAAAGTTGCCTAAGACGCTGTAAGCAAACCCAATACCATTTAGGGTTGTTGCCTCACCAGAAAAGTCACCTAACAATCTACGCGTCGTCAAAATTTGGTTTTGTAACAATAATGCCCGTTTCGGTTCTCCCAACCGAGTATAAATTAACGCTACATCATTGAGAGTAGAAATTTCTCCTTGAGTATTTTGCGATCGCCTAAAGATGGGAAGTGCCATGTCAAAATACTCTAACGCTTGGGAAAAGCGTCCAAGACGGCTGTAGGTAGAACCTAAATTGCTCAGTGCAGTTGCCTCTGCTGGTGCGTTGCCAATTTCAACGGCAACCAAAAGCGCCTGATGAAACCGCTCTAATGCTCTTTGAGGTTGCCAGCAACTGAGGTGAGCTAAACCGAGGTCGTTCAATGTATAACCTTCTCTGGCTCGGTCTGGAATTGCTCTAGCCAAGTCTAAATTCTTGGTTGCAAGATCGAGAGATTCTTGAAATTTCCCCCGGCGGTAGTAGCGGTTTGCTTCATCACGACGTTGTTCCCACTCTTTGACTTGATTTAATGGTTGCATCATCTGACCTCAGTTGCATTCTGCGATAAATTAGGCAAGACATTTGGGGAATGAAACCCTCTTAGGTTAGGTTTCCCAAATTTGACTTAATGTTTATCTTCTATCCTTAGATATAAGACGTAAATAAAAAAGTATGCTACGTATCATATTTACAATAAAAACCATCCCCATGTGTAGCGTGGATACACTCGATCTCCAGTGCGATCGCTCCAATTAATGCCTGATAAAATCAGGTGGAGCTAATTAATAGGTTTAAAGCTTTGTTAGCAGCATTACTTTATGGTCAAGAAGATTTACGCCTAGAGAAGGTTGTTGATCCCACTCCGGCGGCGGGCGAAGTTGTGATCGAAGTGGGGGCGGCAACAACTTGTGGTACAGATTTGAAAGTCTGGCGGCGTGGTGGTCATGCTAAGATGCTGACGCCGCCGACGTTGTTTGGTCACGAAGCTGCTGGGCGAATTGTTGCTTTGGGAGCAGGTGTTACCAATTGGCAAGTAGGCGATCGCGTCGTGGCTAATAATTCCGCTCCCTGCATGGAATGTTTCTTTTGTCAACGCCAAGAGTATTCGTTATGTCCGAATTTAACCTGGAATAATGGAACTTTTGCCGAATATCTGAAAATTCCCGCCCCAATAGTGCAGCATAATTTGTTGCAGATTCCCGATGATTTGCCGTGGGAATTGGCAGCCATGACTGAACCTTTAGCTTGTGTGTTACATGGTGTAGCTCGTTCTAACATCAAAGCCAAAGATCAAGTAGTCGTTTTGGGAGATGGGGCGATCGGGCTAATGTTTGTGGCGGCGTTGAGTGGAAAAGCTGAGGTTTTGCTGTGGGGAGGTAATAACCACAGGTTAGAAATCGGTCAGAAATTGGGTGCAGCGCAGACCTTTAATTATCATCAAATCTCGGATATTCCCAGTGTGGTGAAAGAATTTACCCAAGGATGGGGTGCAGATGTAGTAATTGAAGCGACTGGTGTTCCAAGTGTTTGGGAAACTGCGATCGCCTGTGCCCGTCCTGGTGCTACGGTCAATTTATTCGGTGGATGTCCACGGGATACAAGTATTACTGTTAACACAGAACAGCTACACTATAGCGAACTTACCATCAAAGGCGTGTTTCATAATACACCGAAGTATGTGCGATCGGCTTTATCACTGTTAGCAAGTCGCCAAATTCCCTTTGAGTTACTTATTAGTGAACAGCGGCCATTGAAGGATTTAGAACAGGTGTTTGGTGAGATGAAGGCGCGTCAAGTAATTAAGGTGGCGATCGTTCCTTAATTTTTTGGCAGCCAATTTACAGGGCATATTACAATGACTAAATATAGCACCACAGACTTAGGCTAAAGCACATGACTCCTCAAGTCATTACCCCAGTATTGATGATTGAACCCTCATCATGGCTACGCTCTGGTATCACCATCGAGAAAGTTGATAATGTTAACATTGCTAAGTTCACAGATGAGTTACATACTCGTCTAGAAGAATTGCTTGAGAAAGGAAAAGCTGGATTGCTGACTTCTGAAGAAGAAGCTGAATATGCTGGAATTGCTGAACTGGAGCGCATCCTAACTTTTGTTAACGCTAAACTGATTGCCAGTCGTGGGTGTTAAAGATAGCACTCGGCAGTTTGTGCGCGAAAGAGCTAAATATCTGTGTGAATATTGCCACTCTCCAGAACGCTCCAGTTCAGATCGCTTCACAATCGATCATCTTGTTCCACAATCATTAGGTGGCTCAGATGCAGATAACAACTTAGCTCTAGCTTGTCGTCGCTGTAATGAGCGTCGTTACAACTTCACAACTGGCGTTGATCCTCAAACTCAGCAAGAAGTTACCCTATTTAATCCTCGTCAGCAATCGTGGGTAGATCACTTCATTTGGACAAGCGATGGACTAAAGATCATTGGCAAAAGTGCTACAGGTCGAGCAACTTGTCATCGACTAGATATCAATGATGAATTTCACAACCAAGGATTTATCCAAGAATCTAGGCAGTTATGGATACAAGGAGGCTGGCACCCACCTGTAGACGATCCTCGTCTTTGACGCTTGAATTAGCGATCGCATGAGATACTGGAAACATCGCTTCACCGATAACCTCAACCAAGCTAACGACCAAACTGCGATCGTTAAAAGATTTAGAACAGGTGTTTGATGAGATGAAGGCGCGTAAAGTAATTAAGGTGGCGATCGTTCCTTAGTTTTTTGCGGGGTACAGCAGATGATCTGGGTCTAGCCAAACAATGTAGAAAATTTCGTTAAGAAAAAACCCATGAACCCTACCATGTTCATTAGAGGAGATGGAAAATTGATATGGTATATCAACTAATTGTTCTTCATTTGGCAAACCAAATGCCCTCTCGCTGGTATCTTCCCACTTGATGGGATGACATCTGAGAGTACTGCTACGATTCACTAACAACTCTTGAGCCGTTAGGCTAGATAGAGCTTTTAACCAATCAAGCAAGGTCAGCCAGTAGATTACTTCTTTTTCTCTACAAGAAAACTTACTGTTACTGTCCTGATAATATTTAAACGAAAAGCTGATGCCTTGAGGTGGCTTCAGCTTAGTTGGTTTAATACCTGATGTGCCGTCTTTGGCAACCTCAGTCTTTTTAATCCTTTTCTTCGGCACGAGATCCGTAGTACTCCTTCATCCACTGTTTCTGAATAACTTCGTTGGAAGGTTCATCAGGTGGTAGATTTCCTCTAGCCAAATTCCAGGGTGCTTCAGCATGAGTCATCTGCTCTAGTTCATAAGCATCGCAGGCAAAGTACTCTTGTGCAACCTCATCTAGAAACCCTTGAACCTCTTGGGGTAATTCCGGGTTAGCATCCTCTAAAATTGGTTGCCATCCAAAAAGCTTATATTTCTGGTACAACGCAGGTATCACAGGCCCATGTATCCAGGCTTGAAAATCCTCTTGGAATAAATGAGTGTTATGGAGTGCAAGATGCCAAGCTTGAGCATAGTACACAAGCTTTTGCAGCTTTAGATTACTGATAAAAGAACCTGTTTCATTTGCCAACCAGATAAAGTAATCTGCTACGGTGAACTACCCCAACTTACCGAGTACGGTTGAAGTTGGGGCTTCTGTAATCATAGGGGAGTGCCTAAACTTAGACTTTCGTCCAAGAGTAGGGCTTACCTCCCCTCCTACAGCAGAGACGGCTGAACCTTCCGCCTTTATCATTCTGATGCCTTCTGCTCTAATATTTGTCGCGGCGTTCGCGTCCCTGTCATGATGAGTATTGCAATGAGGACAAGTCCACTCACGGACATCCAACAGCATCTCACCTATTTGATAGAAACAATTAGAACATAGTTTAGAACTGGGGAACCATCTATCAATCTCAACTAACTTTGCACCAATGCGTTCTAGCTTGTAAGCTAAAAAGTTGGTGAATGTTCCCCACCCTACATCAGATATTGATTTCGCCAATTTGTGATTACGAACCATGCCTTTAACATGAAGATTCTCTACTATGACAGCTTGGCTATCGCTGACCAACTTATAAC
>NZ_WBKM01000014.1 GCF_015714725.1 Nostoc sp. WHI | reverse complement strand
CTCCCCCTTCTTAAAAAAAATTCTATCTATGACAGATTGTCATATTTGGTGTTGATTTTATTTAAAATAAGAAAGGAAAAAAAATTGTTTGTTAGGAGAAAGGCATGAAATTGATTTCGGCAAGCTGGCGACGACTTAGTTTAGCAGTGTTGACAATTCTTTTAGTTGTTAGCAGCTTCGCTGTTTTTACCCCTAGCGCTTCGGCTGAAACATACAAGGTGAAATTGGGTAGCGATAAAGGAATGTTGGCATTTGAACCGAAAAAGCTGACAATTCAACCAGGCGACACAATTGAATGGGTGAACAATAAAGTTCCTCCCCATAATGTTGTGTTTGATGCTGCCAAAAATCCTGATAAGAGCAAGGATTTAGCAACATCTCTGTCTCATAAAAAGCTGTTGATGAGTCCTGGTCAAAAGGAAACAACTACTTTTCCCGCAGACGCACCTGCTGGTGACTACACCTTCTACTGCGAACCTCACCGTGGTGCTGGCATGATTGGTATAATCACTGTCCAAGGTTAGAAACATCGTCGCTCCTAGAGTGATGCGTAAAATGCATAAATGGCGGTGACGAATTTTATCCCAGCCTAAGACGCTAGGCAAGCTGTGGCAATGCAGGGGGTGAATTCGTTACCGCCAATTTTGATCAAATGTGACTTAATTAGGGATTAATCGCGTTTATACTCTTGCTGGAGGCTTGTTGCGAGGAAATTCTTTTGAGAATACTTTTATTAATCTTGCTGTTGGCGATCGCCCTATTCAAACTTACATTCATTCATCCAGCACTAGCTGCCGAAACATCCAACGGTGCTAAAATTTTCGAGGCTAACTGTGCTTCTTGCCATATAGGTGGCGGTAATATCCTGATTAGTCATAAAACTTTAAAAAAGGAAGCATTGTCAAAGTACCTAAAAAATTATGATGGCGACTCAATCGAGGCGATTATCCATCAAGTGCAGAATGGTAAAAATGCCATGCCTGCTTTTAAAGACAAGTTAAGTCCTCAAGAGATTCTGGAGGTAGCTGCTTACGTTTTTCAAAATGCAGAGCAAGGCTGGTAAAGTAGCTCTACTGTCTACATACAGCAGATTTCAAGTTGGTGAACTACATCAGCTAAGTCTCAAAGCTAGGTATAAAGCCTGTTTTACTTCTGAATTATGCTGTATATGGCGAAGTAGCGATCGCCACTTCGCCTACTGCTAAAAACAAGATGTTAAAAATCAATGATCAAGATTGTGAACTTCTCATTCATGGTTTTTAGCTTGTCCTTAATTCAAAATCACCAGTAGGTGATTATTTTTCTACATTAGACTCTTGTCTTTTTTCCTTCAGTTGGCGCAACTGTTCTACTAATTTTTGCTCAGATTCAGCAGTAGGTGTAGGCTGACTTTTATTGACTCTAAACACCGATAACGGCTCAGGAGTAGTAGCTGCTGGTGAAGGAGCAGGCTGAGTATTTCTGATTCGTAGTTCAGATAATGGTTTAAAAGTAGCTGTTGGTAAGGACGCAGGCTGATTGCTATTGACTTCCGGTGCAACTAATGGTTTGAGACTACTTGCTGGTGAAGGGGCAGGCTGGTTTCTTCTGATTCGCAGCTCAGGTAATGGTTTAAAAGTAGCTGCTGGTGAGGGTGTAAGCTGATTGCTATTGACTCGTGGTACAGCTAATGATGAGGGACTTTGCTCTGGAGTAGCGCCAGTAGTGTTGTTTTGGAAAAGCAGATTAAATGGATAAGAACTAATCTGTTTATCTCCCTTGGGGGATTGTTTGTTGAAATATTCCCTTGCTTTTGTTCGCAATTCAGGTGAGATAAACTTGTTTTGGAACTTGATATCTAAAACTTTGCCATCAGGGTCTACAATTAACACACCCAAAACAGCACCTTCAAGATTAGGTTTATCCGTGGGTAATATTTCGCGGATGACTGATTTTTGTCGTGCGTTGGGGTATTCTTCCTGGACTTCTTTTCTCAGGTTTGTGTAGGAGTCTAGTTGTGCGATGGCCTGTTGAGTTCCCTTCGCCGACAAATCGGCTGTCTGGGGCGCACTTCCCCTAGTTCCAATTAAAGTCTTTTCAACCCTTGGAGTTTGTTTTAGAGAATTTATGAGCGAGTTTTGAGAAAATTTAGACGCATCATTTAAAGTTGTATTTCCCTGTGCTGTTGCAATAGAGGTAGTATCAGATAAATTCGGAGGTTGGGCATTCCGCAAAATATCCTCAGGTATTCTCTGCGACTGCAATTCTGGCAACCTATTTATAGGGAAGGGCTTAGATACCTCATATTTACTATCATTCAAACGAGGAACTAATGGAGAGAATTTAGCCCCAGCGTTGAATTTAGAACTGTCAACTTTAGAAGCATCAAATCGCAAATTTTCACTAGGAATCATCCGCAAAGACTGCCTTGTAGGCAAGGAGGAGATCCGATAGTTATTCGATGATGGGGGTAGAGGAGGCAGCACTAGCTGACTGGATGGCAGTGGTGGTGTCAATGGGGGTAATACAGCTTGGGCACCAAAGTTTGGAGGAGAAACTGGCGCTACTGGGGGAAATTGTTGTAAACCAACTTGCGGTGTACTTTGGGGCAACCGATTTTGGTCGGCTTGGCTCAATTCCAAAAGTCCAACTGTTTTGGATGATCCTGTTTCTTTAGGCTTGTTGGCCTCCATAGGCATCAATGGCACAATCATGGCGATCGCCCCGTGGATGCCAAGAGAGGCTATAGCTGCTATCCCAATTGGCTGGCTTATGATTTCTGGTATATTTTTCAGCAGGGAGACGTAAGACATAACTGTTATCGTTCACTCGGCTCAGTTGCAGTTGACTAGCGATTTTCTCTTTCAAACTATATTGCAACAGATTGCAATATATAAGTGCCTCTAAGGAAATAATTAGTTCCTAATAGTGGCAATCAAAACGCCAAGATTGCCATTTACTCAAGTTTTTAAGGTGATTAATGACGCTGTATCATATCTTTAAAGTTGAGCTTACTAAAGAGATATTTGAAAAATTACTTTTTTGGATTTTTTATTCTTACAACGCACACGATTGTAGATCGGCGTAAAAATTTATCGTTGAGATAAAGCACGAGGCAAGAGGGTTTTAGCCTACTTTATCAATATCCACCTAGTTTGGTTTTATTGTGCCAACTTACTCATTAATATCTGGGATATTTATAAAGTTTCAGTCAGGGCACGAGTTTGGATACATCACAACATCTGCTGAGGTTGCCTTGTCTTTTTTATTGTTTTGCAGTCAACTACGCTTCTGTAAAAGATGACACACCTGCTCGTCCGAGACTAGCCACTATGTAAAAATACTACCACATTAGCAACCCCTAAAACTGTTGCAAATTGTACAATTTTATTGACATTCTAGTTTTGAACCCCACCCAAGCTATTTGGGTTTTTATCAAAGGAGTCAGTCACGCGATCGCAATTCTAGCTCCTGAATCCTGACTGCTTCTTCGTCCCCTTAATTCATTGCATCTAAAATTCAAAATGCCGTTACCGATAGTTATTCTGCCTGGATATCTAGAAAGCGCGATCGCTTACCGCCAACTCGAACAATCTCTACAACAGTTGGGTTTTGCTACCGTCACAGTACCACTGCGACGACGCGATTGGCTTCCCACTCTTGGCGGAAGACCTGTAACACCGATTCTGCAACAACTAGATTACACAGTAAAGCAGACGTTACAGCAACACAATACTACTCAAGTTAACTTGATTGGTCACTCAGCCGGAGGTTGGATATCTCGCATCTACATGGGAGAAAAGCCCTATTCGGGACGTGGTAATATCCAACCCTTTCTCAGGGAAGCACATCCCCTGGTTGCCACTCTCATCACCTTGGGTACACCTCATATCAGCCAAGAACGTTGGACGCGCTTCAATCTAGATTTTGTCACCAATAACTACCCAGGAGCTTTTTACAAAAACGTTCGTTACGTTTGTGTGGCTGGCAAAACTATCTTTGGAGAAAGGCGACGCGGTAGTTGGTTAGCTTACAGTAGTTACCAATTAACTTGTGGCAAGGGCAATACTTGGGGAGATGGAATCACACCCATTGAAGCTGCTCATTTAGAGGGGGCAGAAAATCTAGTGATTGAAGGTGTGAAGCATTCTCCTAGAAGTCCAGGGATTTGGTATGGCTCACCAGAACCCTTAAAAGCTTGGGTGCAATATTTGATTTAAAAAACTTTGTTTTTTTGAAAAATGCAACATTTGTTAATATTTCTTAGCTAAAATTATAATAATAGTAAATACTTAGTTAAGAACAGGAGGGGTGAGCCATGCAAAGCACCCAGTTCGATAGGATTTTGCGACGAATAGCGACGATATTATCAGTCGTGATTTTGACTCTGTGCTTAATTTATGTATCTACCGGAGTTTTGCTTGCTTTTTACTACGAACCGACAGCAGGCGGAGCTTATAACTCCTTAAAGATGATTAATACACAACTGCCATACGGCTGGTTGTTTCGGAGAACCCATGATATTGCTGGTAACGCGCTAATTGCGATCGCCCTAATTCAAATTGTGGTGATGTTTTTAGGTCGGCAATTTCGCAAGAGTTGGCTAGTGGCTTGGATTAGTGGGATTTTGTTTACCCTAAGTGCCATCGGGCTGGATTGGACAGCGATGCTCCTAGATTGGACTCAGGAAGGATACTGGCGTTTTAGCATTGAGCTAGGAACCATCGAAGCTATTCCTTTCATTGGTGGGCAACTGCGTGATATTTTGACTGGCGGTGGAGCCATTAACACAATTACCGTCGAACACCTTTACACAATAAATAGTTATCTTCTTTCTATGGCAACACTAATTCTTGCCATAGTACATTTATCGGCTTTATTGTGGCAGGAACGTCAAATGTATCAAGCTGAGGGATAAGTTGGGAGTCATTAGACCTCTTGCATAAATAATTTTTTGTCTCACGCAAAGGCAAGGCAGCGCGGTCTTCTCCCAAGGGGAGACGCTAAAAGCGATGGGGGTTTCCCCCATGAGTGACTGCCGCGCAAAGGCGCAAAGAAGAAAGCAAAAAGAAGGACTTTTGCAAGAGGTCTATTGAATTTTAAATTTTTCCTTCAATCAATCCAAAATCCAAAATCCAAAATCTAAAATTGGCTAAGGGATAAATCTTCAACCTCTGGTAACTTTTCTAGAGACAGAGGAGTGGATTGGGTAACGCCAGATAAGCGTTTTAAAAGCTGAGGTCTGGGGTCATATAATACGTAGATAATGCGATCGCCAACTTCCCACTCTTGGTTAGCTGCCATTACCTGTAAGCGTTCTTCTCGTTCTACCAATAATGGTATCAACACCCCAGCCCGAATTTTTTCTTGGATGCGATCGCTTTGATTAGAAAATTCTGACTCAGTTAGGGTGGTTGTTCCCAACTTGACTCGCCCATCATTTAAATATTCATTCCAAGTTTTAATCGCTAAGTCTGGAATGAAAGCTTGGTTAACTTTATTATTAACTGAAATATTAGCTTGCGGGTCACGGGGAAAAACAGCCAAGACACGCGGCGGATTAAATTCCTCAGCCGCCCGTTGAGCCAAAACAAAATTCACCTCGCCATTACTAGTCATAGCCAAAAAAGTGCCAATAGAAGCAAGTCCTGCCTCTTCCAAAACAGCAGCATCCAAGGCACTGCTGGCAATAACCCGCAGATTTTGCGCCTCAGCTTGGACAAGACATTCAGGATCAGTATCAATCATGATCACGTTTTCTTCCCGTTCTTGAAAGAACCGGGCAATCAAAAGACTCAACGGATTACAACCCACAATTACTGCTCCAGTTGCATCTTTGGAGGTGATTTGCAGCCATTTAGCAACCCAGCCAGCTGTTAGCCCTTGGCAGACAACAGTCATAATAATTGTTAGGAATACTAGAGCTTTGATCGAATCACCGCCGTTAATGCCGCGCTGTGTTAGGGAAATCGCAAAAAAAGAAGCGATCGAAGCAGCAACAATTCCTCTAGGAGCAACCCAGCTTAAAAATAGTTTCTGTCGCCAGTTGAGGTTACTATTCCAAGTACACAACAGGATATTAATCGGGCGAACGACAAACATTAGTACCAAAACGGTGAATAAACTACCCCAACCCAAAGCAAATACACTAGCAATAGATAGGTCAGCTGCTAATAGAATGAATAGCACCGAGACGCTGAGAATTGTCAACTGACCCTTAAAGCTCCTTAACAAACGTTCTTCTGGGACTGAAGAGTTAGCAAACACTGCTCCGGCAACTACTGTTGTCATTACTCCTGACTCACTGCGGATCATTTGCGATAAAGTAAACAAACTCCACAGTATTGCTAGCACCACTAAGTTTTTTAGCTCAAATGACAGAAAATTGGCGCGTTTAAAAATCAAACTCATCACATAACCGCCAGCACCACCAATTGCTGCACCAACACACAGACGCATAAGTAAACCAGCGATCGCATTCATTGGGTCAGCATCGCCGTTTAAAATGGTATCGAGGACAACGAAGGCGAGAATAGCTCCTACAGGGTCAATTAAAACCCCTTCCCCTTCCAATAGTGTTGCCACTTGCCGATCTACATTGATTTGTTTGAGCAGGGGGCCAACGACAGTTGGGCCTGTCACCACGACTATGGAAGCATAGAGAAAAGCTATGTTCCAGGGAAATTCACCCAGCCAGTGAGCAGCCATACTCCCACCAAGCAGCGTGATCAGCGTTCCGAGAGTTACGAGCAATTGCAAGCTAACTGAAACTCTGCCTAACTCTCGCAGATCCAAATTGAGTCCGCCTTCAAACAAAATTATTGCCGTCGCTAGGGCGACAATAACTTCCAGTCCACTGCCTAGTAAATGGGGATGCAACAGCCCTATGCCATCGGAGCCAAAGAGGATGCCTAACAGCAATAACAAGACGATGCTGGGTATGCGAAAGTATGCAGCCAGGACTTGAGCGCTAATGCCTGCAAGGACTGCGATCGCCATTTGTAGGGTAATTTCAAAAGATGCTTCCATGTTGTAGATTTTGAGCGATTTATTTCAAAATCTTTTGTAAAAAACCGTAAATATTAACTTTACAGGGTACAACATCATACCCTTTGTCACCTCTTAAATTTAGCGTTTTTTCCATCTTCGCTTTCCCCAAAGTTCCAATTATCCAATGCCGACGACGGACGCTACACTCGTAGAAGAGCCACAGAAGCATCTACAGACTTCTTTTTGTGTCTCTATGCTGTGTGTCTTCTTAAAGCTTTTCCCTCCACCCAGTTTAGCTGTCACCAACTTTTTTTGGCGAAAACTGTTGACATTGGTAAGAAAATTCGTTACCTTATAAAAGGTCTGAGTCCAATGCCCCCATCGTCTAGAGGCCTAGGACACCTCCCTTTCACGGAGGTAACGGGGATTCGAATTCCCCTGGGGGTACTTTAAAAAATAAAAAACAAAGGTGTTTTTGCTCGGAAGTTTTGAATCAAACCTATCATTCATGATTCTTCCTGGATGATAGTATAACTAAACGTCAGCTTTTTTGCTGGCTAAGTGTTCTACACGTTGGTGGATAGCCAAAAGGTTTAACCGTAAATCTTTGCTCAGGCGGTTTTCAATGATTGCCACTGGCATAGTACGTTTAGGCCAAATCTGGATTGTGTAGCAAAGATTTGTTCCTGTAGACTCACCCAAAGAATAAGGCTCTAAGCACCAGCTACCAGAAAAGCCTTTAAAATCTCCTTCTACCATCTGGAAATTAATTTCTTTAGGAAAGTGTTCTTCCATATCTAGAACTACACGCGCACAAAAGTTGATATTTAGTAAGCGCTGGGAGCCTATTTGCTCCAGTCGAATACCACCGTTAGGATGCGCGATTAGACGACTCTTAGTAAGGTTGGGGATGAAGTCAGGCAAAGCTTCATAATCTGTCAGAACCTTCCAGATTTGTTCTACTGGTTGGGGAATGTGGAGTTTGGCACTGATTTGCCGCTGTCGTTCTGCTATTTTCTTAATTTGAATTTCTACCTTAGCTGCCAAAGCAACTGCATCAGTAGGCAAATTGCCTTCTAGATCGGTGTCATCACTAGGAGACTCGAAATCAAGATTTTCTGTTGTGTTTTGTTGTTTAGTCACTTTTAGAATTATGGTTTGCTTTCGTCAGAAAATTGGGGCAGAGTTAGGGTAAAGCAAATTTCGCTTTGTTCAGAATCTGAGATTTGTAGACTTTCAACAGCGATCGCCCCATTCAAATGCTCCACCAAAGACTTGACTAGAGCAAGTCCCAAGCCGGTTCCTGGAGTCCAGCGCCCTCTTCCGCGACGGAACTTGTCAAAGATATAAGTCGCTTCTTCTTCGGAAATGGCACGTCCTGTATTCGTCACTTTGATGATAACTTGATCAATTTGTTGATCAACTCGGTGAGAGGCTTGCAAGTGAATTATGGTATCACTATCCGAGTATTTACAGGCATTAGTTAACAACTCTTGGAGAATGCGGTCAAAACTCTCTAGTTCAGTTTGGAGTTTTAGCGACTCCTGTGGCAAATCTACAGAAATCCTTAATCCCTTCTCTGCAAGTTTTTTCTCAAAAAATCCAGTTATGTCGTGAATTCTGGTATTTAAATCGATAATTTCTAATTGTGGAGCTTCGTGAGGCGAATCTAGCTTCTGGAGTGTCAGCAAATCATTAATTAAGTTGATTTCCTTGGTACATTCCTGCTCTAGGATATCTAGATATCTAACCTGACGATCTGCTGCTATTCCTGGCAAACGTAAGTTACGAATTGACAACAGCATATTTGTCAGAGGATAGCGCAAGCGATCGCTCATGTTGCTCAAAAATTCATCTTTGAGTTCGTTAAGTGTCCGCAGTTGCTGAACATATTGCCGGGTTCTTTCATGCAATTTAGCCTGGAGTTCCAGACTGCTCTGAAGTTTCGCTGTCCGCTCATCTACCAAAGTTTGGACTTGGCGCAATGTCTGTGACTGAATGATGGCGTTACTCATTTGAGCACAAACCATTCCCATAAGATTTAATTCTGCTGGTTGCCAACTACGAGGAACAGATTGCTGTAGCACCAGGAATCCTAAGATTTTACCTTGATTCTCTAACGGCATTAATAGTACCGCAGGCAATTCCTCTACTGCAAATAATGGAGCAGCTGTAGAGATATCGTTTTGGTTTGTATAGTCATCGAATATTACTGCTTTTCCCGAATCTACGAAAGCACGCTGGCATAAACCACAATCTGAAATCCAGAAAGACTGATCTAAGGTATCTGGTTTACTATTGCAAAAACTTTGTATTTCCTTAGCCCATTGGCCGATTACTGTAGCTTTCGCGTTGGGAATTTGTTTTTTAGTTTGAGTCCTAAATCGTGGATCTGTATATTTTAGCAGTATGAGCAAACCTCGATCTGCTTGTAGAGATTCAGCAGTAGAGGTGATAACTAACTGGAGCATTTGATTTAGCTCCAAGTTGCTGCGGTTGAGTAATGTTAATTGCTTGATTAAGTTTTGATGCTGGTTGCTCTTTTGCAAATACTGTTCTTGATGAGCAATTAGTTGAGCTTGAGCCACGCGAGAAAAAGCGATCGCGCAAGCCGATTCCACTTCTTTGAGCAATTGTTTTTCTGATTCACTCCAATCATAGGGTTGGAATTTAATCAAATTAATCACCCCATTATTATTGCCACCAAACCTGGTAGGAGTTGCCAAAACTGCTTTTATCGGTAGTGGCAAATATTGACAACCAATTACCAGACTGTTGTGAATAAGGGAAATGTCTTCAATAGTCAATGGTTGGGCAACGCATTGCAGCACTGGCAATTGCATAAGCAACTGTTCCATCGAAAACATCTCTTCTGGGTGTGGCAACCCTAGATATTCATCAGCACACCAATTAGTAGTGATCGCTTCGTCGGATGTCTCACCTGTTACTGAAACCAAGCAGCAGCAATCTACTTGAAAAACAACTCCTAGCAATTGAGCAATCTCTTGCAGCATCAATGCCGTCGCCGAGCTATTGGCAATAATTTGATTAATTTTTTGTACCAACTGGCGGGCTGGTTCTTCCTGATGCAACATCAGCTTGACTTGGTAAGGTTCTAGTTGATCTATGTCATCTACGTACTGTGGCGGCGACGATAAAGGCTTTTTCATTCCTGGCACGCCCTCGGATAATAATTCCATTGTTTTTGCACCCAACCTTCTGGTATATGCTTCACCGTTAGTTGTGTTGCTATACCTTGATAATTAACAAATCTTCTATGAATACTTTCTCTCACCTGTTATAGCCCTTTTCTATGTCAGATGGTAAAATTCGCGCTATTTTCAGCAAATTGCTACGTAAGTAACAAAATGCTTAGAATATCTTAAAAATACTTCAGCCAGGTTATTATTAGCTTCTTTATCTTTTTTATATTGAGATGATTAACTAACTTTGATTTAGGATATCTTGGCTATAGGTATACACAAACCGTATTTTCTCTATAATTAAGGCGAAATCTCAGGATCGTAACCGTATAAATACTGGATTTAATCAAAGGTTTTGTAATATTTATATTAAATTTAGTCCGTTTAAAAAGCGACCCTTTTATCTGTGTTACTTTGAATCAAGCTAAATTTTGAATGCAGCCAAATTATTTAGTCAGGATAACTGGGCTGCATTCGCTTGTATATAAAACTATACAGCCAAACTCTCGACACTTAGAGGAACCATATCGCCATTCCTCGTTAGTCCTAATAACATCGGTTCTTGAGGTTGAATTAGTTGACCTGTGAGCACACAGCGTTCTTCCTGCTGAGCTGTGGCAGCTATGCTAGCTCGAATGTCGGCTCGTGAAAATCGGGGCTTCCACTCACCTGATTTCTGCTGCACATAATTCCAAAGAATATCTCGGATCAAAGCTTGATATCCCTGATTGCCAGCTATTTCTTTGAGTTTATCTTTGAGTTCCCGCTCTAGGCGAATGCTAGTAACTTCCATATCAGTTGTTGGGGTGCGAGCGATCGTATGCATCATTTTTTCTCCTCAGATATATAGACAGGATAGTAATACAAGTGTAGTATGTTTATAGGAATGTTCAATAGGTGAAATTTTCTGTGAAATCCATTTACCCCGTCTCCACTTCTTTGTGTGCTATCAATTGCCGAGCCAATTGGGAATCAGCCGCTATGGAAGTGGAGTATTTATTTATGGGCGATGGTAGCCGAGATCATGGGCAAATCACAGAGGGTAATTATGATTTTAGATGTTTCAGTATTAGTGTGCTGATTGCAAAACCACAAATAGATAAAGGAAGCGGGGGGTACAGGCTAAGAAATACTGTACCGATATAAGACCAGAAATTTCTCCGGTCAGTTTTTAACCCCTGCTTCACCCAGATAAGAAGCGGGGGTTTTTTTATAAGGAGTCGATCTGTGACGATATCTTCTCTACAAGCCGCTTCTCAATGAGAGGCGGCGTAATGGTGGGCGATCGCAATGCAAATGTTAAAGCAATCGGTGGTGGTGTTTTCTCAAAATTACTTACCACTGTGTCGAGTCAATATCAAAGGAGCGATTGTGCCTGCGCTATCGCTACCGCTAGTCGCTCATAAAGAGCCACTGCCGTGGACGAGTGTTTTGGATAGATGTGCAAGCAAACCTGGAATAACAGGAGAGCATAAGGAATGCTGAAATTAACTTACACTGAAAACAGTTTTTATTTAGAATGTCTGACTCAATCCCTAGAAGAATGGGTGGCGCAACGAGTGATTTTGTCCCTGCGAGTTGGGCAAGCTTTGTGCATTGAACCCAGTACCGCTTCCTTTTTGCTTCCTGTTGATTTGCCAGGAGTAGAGGTGTTGAAGGCTGAGGTAAAAAGAGATGACGGAGAAATCATTGCTCTGTGTGCCTGCGATGGCGAATATATGGAAATCACCCTGCGGGGTTCTTGGCTATCAAATAGTTCAGAGGATGCTGTAGGTGTGTTTGTCATCACGATGAGCGATCGCGCTGAGTTCTTTTTGCAAAAACTTTGGCAGGAAGCTCAAGAGAGCAGTGCTTCTGTGGTGAGCGAGAATCAATTTTAGATTTTAAATTTTGGATTTTGGATTGAATAATTCAAAATCCAAAATTATTGCTCGAAGCTGCTGCATTCATGGGACGCGGCTCAAGCGAGAATCAATTTTAGATTTTAAATTTTGGATTTTGGATTGAATAATTCAAAATCCAAAATTATTGCTCGAAGCTGCTGCATTCATGGGACGCGGCTCAATCTAAAATCCAAAATCCAAAATCCAAAATTGATTCACCTACCGAATGTGTTTGTTTGGAGCTAAGGCAAAATTCACTGTATATGGTTCCTCTAGTGATTGTTGATTACTAGCCTTGATAGCATTTAGATAATGACGCAAAGACAAAAGTTGTTGGGAATTGGGACGATAGGTAAGACTGCCTTGTTTTTCAAAAAGTGGTGCAGTGGCGATCGCTTTGTAGTCCGGGTTTTCTTGGGAACTCTGGGTGAGCCAGGTTGAGTCTGTGACTGAAGGTATCAAGCCGGAAGGGAGTTCACCTTCTAAAAAAGCCAGCAGGCGTTGCTGACAAGTGCGGGTATTGATTCCACGACTCTCGAATAACTGGATAACTTCACCGAAAGATAAGGGTCGGTCTGGTAACAGCCGTAGCAGTTCCGTAAATAGGAAATAATCAGTGTATTGTTGCCTGGGTATATCTAATATCTGGGGGTGTAAAGGCAGCATCGCTAAACCATAGGCAACTCTACTACAATTGGGAGCGCCGTTTTCACCGAGATATAAATCTTGAATAATTCTAGCGTTAGGGAGTTTTTGCCGTAGCCATCGGTTCACCGTTCCGACACAAGCCACCCCACCAGTGAGGATAGCTTGATTAATTGCTTCTGTGGGGATGCCACGAGCTACCAATAACTTGTTAAGTTCGCGGTTCAGGCGGCGCACAAAGGGGATAAATACCTGACTTTCTAGGTCTCGTCGCTGCAAAATCCACTGCTGATCGGCCAATTCCAGGGTAAAAGAGTCTTGATGTTGCAAAATTAGCTTCAGGGCAAGTGCTGCATCCAATACTGCCTGTCCTAGTAGGGAACTTTCTAGACGCTGTTGGAGGCGAATTCGAGCAGTGATATCTGGCTCCCCGACTCGCGGTAGTTCTAATTCTTCTAACCCTAAACTCTGCCAATGCATTTGGTCTAAACCGGGAATTGACGGTTGCCATTGCCAAGGATTACTGGTGATGTCTTTGCGATCGTCGCTTTGTGTCTCTCTTCGTGATTGCCGAGATTTAGGTGGCAATAGCAGCTGGCAGATAATATCTTGTTCTATTCCTTTGCCAGCGTAGGCAAAACTATGGAGCATGAAATCATTGTATGTTAATTGCAGCAGGGTTTCTGGTAAATCGACCAGCAACATTTCTGTGGCAGTTGTCCCGATGTTAATGACGAGGGTGTTGCCAACAATGGGATGTTCGCTGGTTTTTACCGGCTGAGAACCTTGACGATCGCTTAATTTTACTTGCTCACCGTTAGCAGCATCGAGTTCTGGTAGTAGACTGGCGATCGCTTCTTCCACAAAAAAGACTTGCTGTGGATGTTGGATGAGTTTGCTAGTGAGTAAAGCTTCCCGGACGTTGAAGCGGTATTGTTCCGACCAACTAGATGGACAGGTGCAAATCACACCAGCAATATTATTGATAATCTGCGGAAAACTTTCTTCGCTGATTCCAACAGCAGCAGTCATTAAACTAGGGGTGGTACAAGTTTTTTCGGATTTGAGAGTTAACAGTAATTTAGAGAGCGATCGCACAACCCAAATCAAAGGGCCTGCCGAAAATTCATTTAATTGCAAAACAGGTTCCCATTTTTGTCGCTCACTCTTGTAAGGAATAGCTACTTGTAAATAGGGCTTCAACTGTGCCGAGTAGAGATTGTTTGTCGTCGGATCTGCTGTTGATTTTGGTAGTGCCGGAGGGGTAGGCGAGGAGTCAGAGACTTTTTCCTGGGCAACAGCCGCAGGTGTTGTCTGTTCATGTACTTCAATACTTTCATTTTCTCCGTGGGGTACGGAAGCTATAGGCAGATAAACCTCTGTTGGTAAACGAAACGATTGCTGGAAGGAAGTTGTTCCTGGCGGATTTTCTGCTGACCAGTAGATAGGATGTACAACAAAAGTCGAGCGATTTAATAATGCGGCAGAAATTCCTGTTGTACCTAAATCAATTCCTAAATACCAGACTGATTCTAGAGCATTGAGCGAAGCTTCTGGATTATTTATAGAGTTGGAAATTGCAGGTGAAGAACTTTCTTGAATAGGAGTTATAACTTCCTTTTCTTCAGTTTCTACCTGGGGAACTACCAAGCTGGAGAAAGCAATAGTTGAGGTATTCTCTATTTGGAGATTTTCTGGCGATCGCTGCTCCGGGGAAACTGTAGAGAGTGTGTCTTGATCTTTACTAAGCAGTTGCTGGGAAATATCTAAGTTAGTAGCTGGCTGCGACTCAGAATTTAGCTGCTGATCAAAATTAGCCAAATCCCGATCTAATTGCTGTAACTGTTCTTCATCTAAGGAAATATCAGGCACGACTGAAGTCTGGTTTGACTCAACAGAAAGCAAGTTCTCCTGGGGCGAAGCAGCAATGTAATTATCTAAAGACGGTTCTGGCTGATCATCGTTAATCAATACTTCCGATGTGGCAATATCTTCTCTGGCAGACGCTACGCCAACGCTAGGCTCCTCTACAAGACGCTGCGCGGAGGGCAATGCAATTTCTGCAACTTCGGAAGTTACTAGTGCTGTAGTTGTGGCATTATTCCCAGAAGATGACACTTCCAGAAGTTGCTGATCACTACCTGCATCAGCCAATAGCTCAGTAAGGGTAGTGATTGTATCAGCACTAGCTGGCTGAGTGTCAAGTTGTACCGAACTGTTTGCTGGAGAAACTTCTTGCGGCGTAAAGAAGCTAACAGGCAAGTCGGGGTCAGTATCTTCTGCAAAAAATAATGCTTCCTCTGAATCTGACGAATCTGTGGTTTCTTGGATCTGAGCCGTATCGGGTGTCACAACCACAGAATCCACAGTGGGATCGGCCGGTGCGTCCTCAGCAATATTTAAAGTTGGTGGTGAGGCTGTGACAGAAGCAGATAAGTCATTTGTGGCAACCTCAAGGCTTGAGTTATTAAAATCATCAGTACCGAATAAACTGGCGTAAAGTTGGTCTACTTCATCACCAATTACCGCAGAAATATCTTCCGGTAATTCGGTCGGGTTTCCAGAAGATTGAGGTGATTCTAAGCCAAGCTCAAACAGTACTGCATCTAGATCCTCAGTGAGAGTAGTATCCTGTTGCTCAGGATTAATTTTGAGTGAAGATAAAGCTTGGGGCGTAACTCCATCACTAATATCGGCTGAATCAGCCAATGATGATGGAGGCAGTATTTCAGATTCTACTTCAAGCAAAGATGGCTGGGAATTAGGGGATTGTTGCTGCAAATGTTGGGTCAAATTGTTGAGAAAGCTGGCCATCAACTGTTCGCCTTCCATTCCCTTGCTATGCATTCTTGCCAGTGCTTGCGATAAGGACTCGTAATAGGTATTAATGTTACGCTGTAGTCCCTCAAAGACAACATTCACAGTCCCATCTAGTGATAGCAAGCGTTGATCCAACTCCCTGGCCAGTTGTGTTAACTGTTCCACACGCTCTGGCGATTCTAATAAAGGTTGAGTTGCAGAGGTTGCTGGTTCTAAGTTTGCGTTATTAGTTCCTCCTGAAGAACTGGAATAATTTGCCAAAGTCTGCGCTCTTAGTGGCGTTAAACTTGGCACAAGGCGGCTCATGAGTACCTGTAAAAACTCGGTAATCATCTGCTCTTGGTTTGTCAACTGCTGCGCTAAGGAGTAGTTTTGTAATCGCTTTTGTTCTAGCTGCCTAATTTCCTGTACAAGAGTGGCTCGCTCTTGCAAGAGCAGTTCTAATTCCGATCGCAATGGCTGTATCAAGCTCGAAAATTCATTTTTTAATTGTTCTGCTCCAACAGTACTCTGTTCCTGATTGAGTTCAGGCTTCGGTAGTGGATACTGGTTATGATCAATAAATTTTGTTAACAAAGGCGATGGCTCCGCCAAGGGCGATCGCGGTTCTCCAAAAGGCTGATTTTGGATACCGCTCTCTAATGCCTCTTTTTCTTGTAGCCTCACCAAGAAGTAGCGAATTCGTTCTAAAACTTCTTTAGGCTCTTGCGCCTGACCAGACAAAAATCTAGACAGGCGCTTGCCACCACTGGCAAGTAAATTGTCAATGTCTGCGATCAGTTTGGGAATTTCATCTGCACTGGAAGTCACTTTCAATCACCTTAACTAGAATGGATGTCAACTAGTGTGACAATTAATTTACAATCACTGTACCCCTATGGAAAAGCAAGCTACGCCCAGCGCCGACCATAGAAGAAGTTTTGAGCAGCAAAAGCTGCTGTTGGACTTGCGACTGTCATTATGTTATGGATTACTGGGAGTCGTGGCAATCTTCAGTCAGCGTTTGTTTAAGAACTTTAGCTTGAGAGCTAATTGTAGTCTTCCGATACACACATTATTATTAAGCGTTACGCTAGGTGTTGCATTTATAGACATCTAGCGTTAGCGAAGCGTCAAAACTTCACACACAAGGTACGAGAATCGCTATATTTCGGAAAACCGCTAAAATACGTGAGCAATAATTTACTCCCTTTAGTATCATTGATGTTGTTTGCCTATATTCTTAACTAATCAAGTTTGCAGTGCAGCTAGCCCCTAAGCAATACTACCGAAGGCTATTAACTACTTTTTGCAAAACTTTTACCCCGTTTAAACCTATAGGTAAAGATGGTTTAGAAAAATGCTCTTGTCGCTTTCTTATGCAGCATAGTTTAGTTTTCCCTTTGAAAGGGGACTGTGCTTGATAGCTTAGGCTTAAAGATGGCGCTTTTGTTTGTTGTACATATAGCAGCTTGAATTAAAGATGTCGTAATGGAAGACCGATCCAGCTTGCAGGCACAGGCTAATTCCTGGATAATCACGTCGGCTCCCTTTTTTCAAGGGTTGCCACAAGTTGTTGTGGAATCAGCCCTCATCCATCTTGTCACCCGCACTCACCCAGCCAATCAAGTGATTCTGCTAGAAAATGACTGGGGCGGTTCTGTGTATTTTATTATGGACGGATGGGTAAAAATTCGCACCTACAATCTGGAAGGAAAAGAGGTAACGCTGAATATTATTGGCAAAGGGGAATTGTTTGGTGAAATGGCGGCGCTAGATGAAGTACCTCGCTCCACAGATGTGATCACCTTAGCCCCTACGGTAATTGGCAGTATGCCTGCTCAGGATTTTGTCAAGTTACTTCATATAGAACCCTTGGCGGGAGTTCGATTGGCGCAACTCATGGCACGACGTTTGCGACAAGTAAATCGCCGATTGCGATTACGGGAATCTGATAGCCAGTCACGCGTGGCAGACACGTTGCTGTTTTTAGCAGAAGGACAGGGAAAAAAAGGGCAAACAGGAACCGAAATCCCCAATTTACCTCATCGGGAATTGAGTAGTTTAAGCGGACTAGCGCGGGAAACGGTGACACGAGTGTTGACAAGGCTAGAAAAAAAAGGGTTGATTAAACGGGATCAAGACACTATTTGTATCCCCGATTTGTCAGCCTTAGAAAGAATGATAGTTTAACAACTTGTTAGATATGAGCATTTTAGATTCTCTGCCAGATGAGCCGGAGGAAGATCCAACTCCTGAGTCTCAAACTAGCGATCGCTCCTTGGACAACCAAAACCAGTTAATGCATCCTCAACTTAAAGCTGATGCGCCCTTGAGAATGGTGGAAACGGCGTTTTTAGCCAGTACCGCTAGCTTGATTTGGTTTATTAATTTCTACTTTCCCTTGGGGCCAGTTTTGCGGATATTTTTTCCCGTCCCGATCGCTCTAGTTTATCTGCGTTGGGGCAAACGTGCCGCATGGATGGCAGCACTCACCTCCGGGTTACTGCTGACGGTACTGATGGGGCCAGCCCGTAGTTTGCTGTTTGTCATGCCCTACGGGTTTATGGGCGTGCTTTTAGGGGCAACGTGGTCTCGTCGCCGTCTTCCCTGGATTGTTTCTATCACCTTAGGTACGCTTTTAGGTACTTTGGGGGTCTTTTTTCGGCTGTGGTTGCTATCTGTGTTGTCGGGTGAAGACCTGTGGATTTATGTGATTACCCAGGTGACTGAGTTCATTGAGTGGTTATTTTTGAAGCTAAGTTTATTGGCGAGTCCCAGTGTGTTTTTAATTCAAGTGGGGGCGATCGCTTTAATTTTACTCAACAATTTTATCTACCTTTTTCTGGTACACCTGGCAGCATGGTTGCTTTTTGAGCGCCTGGGCAACCCCATTCCCCGTCCACCACGCTGGGTGCAAGTTCTCATGGATTATGAAACATAGTTATTTGTCCTTTGTCCTTTGTCATTTATCAATGCCCCATGCCCAATGCCCAAATTCGTATTTATACTCAAACAGAACAGGGTGAAGAATGGTTGCGACGGTATCGTGGTTATCTACCGATATTTGCCTGTGTTTTAGGATTTACTGAAACTGGTTTAATTCCAGGAATTTCTGCGGCTGGTCGCACTCCAGAGGATCGGAAATATACTGCTTGTGCCGATGCCGAGTTTTTGTATTATGGCCCAGAACATAAGCCGCAATATCCCCTACCACCATTGGCGGCTGGGGCTTCACCTGTATTGATTTCTCGCGCTGTCTTTGAGTCACTAAAGATTCCAATTCATTTGTTTAATGCTGGTTTACCCCAACCTCCGGCTGTGCCAGTAATTGATTTGGGTGGCGCTGCTGCTAAGTGTTTAAGTGGAGGTAATGCGATGGAAATCACAACGGTACACCACTTGTTTGAACAAGGGCTACTTTGGGGAGAACGTCTTGCTGCCAATATTCAACAGGGGTATCTGATTGTTGGTGAGTGCGTCGTTGGAGGCACCACAACTGCCCTAGCAATTTTAACTGGTTTAGGTATAGAAGCTGCCGGAAAAGTTAACAGTAGCCACCCTGTTTGTAACCACGCGCAAAAGTGGACACTAGTGCAAGCTGGGTTAGAGAAGCAGAAAGAGATAAACTTCCCATCTCCAATCCAAAATCCAAAATCTAAAATCCAAAATTCCCTAGATCCCCTACAACTCGTCGCCGCCGTGGGTGATCCAATGCAAGTAGTAGTAGCTGGGATGGCGATCGCTGCTAGTCGTAGTTGTGGTGTAATGCTGGCTGGTGGGACGCAAATGCTGGCGGTTTATGCGCTGATGAGTGCGATCGCTCAAGCTTATGCTTTATCATGGCAACCAAAAGCAGTGGTTGTAGGTACAACCCGTTGGGTAGCAGAAGACCCTACCGGCGCTACGGTTGACTTAGCCCTTGACTTAGGTAAAGGCAGCTTAACTCAGAGTGGAGGAACTCCTCCTCTACTAGCAACTTATCTGAGCTTTGCTGATTCTCGTTATCCTCAACTTCGAGCTTATGAGCAGGGTTTTGTAAAAGAAGGTATGGGCGCTGGAGCCGCTTGTATAGCCGCCCATCTTAGCCAAGATTGGCAGCAACACCAACTTTTGGCAGCCATTGAAGCCCAACTTGAACGGTTGAGCTAAATCAATAGTTAATAACAAAAGTACCGGACTTAAAGAGCTTCCGGTAAATTTTGAGAATAAGTAGTCTAAGAAAATGTTTGAAAAGTCGTCTTGTCGGTATCAAAAGTTTTAGATCCCTCTAAATCTCCCGATAAATTGGGAGACTTTGATTTCGGTTCCCCCCTTTTTAAGGGGAGCCACTGCGGTCTTGGGGTCTCCCCAAGTGGAGCAAGTGGCGTGGGTTAGGGGGGATCTAAAAGTGCCTACAGTCACAGCGAAACACTTTTCAAACAACCTCTAACACCAATTTGAGAAAAGAATCCGATAAACAGACCTCCTTTGCTCACAATAGTTCATTTTCTTTTATTAACTTAGATAAAATCACTATGGTGCTACCTAACCCTAAGTCTAATGAAAAGCGATATCTCCCCTTCCCAACCCTCTCTTCAACGTCCTGAACTCCTTGCACCAGCAGGTAATTGGGAATGTGCTAAAGCTGCTGTGGAAAATGGGGCAGATGCGATTTACTTCGGTTTGGATCGCTTCAACGCCAGAATGCGGGCACAAAATTTTACTGAGGCGGACTTACCCCAATTGATGACATTCCTGCACCGTCGGGGCGTAAAGGGTTATGTCACTGTCAACACACTAATATTTCCCAAAGAACTAGCAGAAGCACAGCAATATCTCCGCACAATTATTGCAACGGGTGTGGATGCAGTCATTGTCCAGGATGTGGGTATATGCCGTCTCATCCGTCACCTCTCGCCTGATTTTCCCATCCATGCTTCCACCCAAATGACGATCACCAGTGCGGCTGGGGTGGAATTTGCCAAGTCCCTCGGCTGTCAATTAGTGGTGCTGGCGCGTGAATGTTCTCTTCAGGAAATCAATAAAATTCAGCAGCAGATTGCCCAACAGGAAACTTCGCTACCCTTGGAAGTCTTTGTTCACGGTGCTTTGTGCGTGGCGTATTCCGGTCAGTGTTTGACTAGTGAGGCTTTAGGCGGACGTTCTGCTAACCGAGGCGAATGTGCCCAAGCTTGCCGGATGCCCTACGATTTAATCGCTGATGGGGAAGTTGTAAATTTGGAGAATCGCAAATATTTACTTAGTCCTCAAGACTTAGCAGGGTTAGATGTTTTGCCAGATTTGGTGAAATCAGGTGTAACTTGTCTCAAAATTGAAGGTCGTTTGAAAGCTCCAGAGTATGTTGCCAATGTTACCCGTGTTTATCGACAAGCCCTAGATCGGGTGATGGGGGAATTGGAAAAACCTAACCCCCTAACCCCCTTCCCTACAAGGGAAGGGGGAATAAAAACTCCCCTCTCCGTTTCGGAGAGGGGCTGGGGGAGAGGTCAATCAGACCAAGAACACTACAACCTAGAAATGGCATTTTCTCGCGGACTCTACACAGGCTGGTTTGATGGGATTAATAATCAGGAATTAGTACACGCCCGCTTTGGTAAAAAACGTGGGGTTTATTTAGGCGAAGTTATCCGCATCCACAACGAACAGGTAACAGTCAAACTGGAAGCACCGGTGAAACCGGGAGATGGAATTGTGTTTGACTGCGGTCATCCAGAGGCGAAGGAAGAAGGCGGCCGGGTTTATGGTGTGGTGTCCAAAGGTAAAGAAACTTTGCTGACCTTTGGTAGAAGCGACTTGAACCTGCGCCGAGTGCACATAGGCGATCGCATTTGGAAAACCAGTGATCCAGAACTCGATAAGCAACTGCGTCAAAGTTTTGCTGGCGAGAACCCACAATTTCAGCGTCCCATTAATATAGAAATTTATGGAGAAGTCGGTCAGCCACTAATTGCGATCGCTCGTGATCAACTCGGTAATATCGTACAAGTAGAGTCTGCAATTTCACTAGTTGAGGCACACACAAAACCTCTAGACACAGACCGTTTACAAGAACAGTTCGGTCGTCTCGGTAACACACCTTTCTGTTTGGGAACGCTAACCAACCACCTCAACGGTGCTATGATGCTGCCCGTAAGTGAGTTGAACCGGATGCGGCGAGATATGGTAGCGCAGTTGGAAGAATTGCGGAGTCAACCCAAACGCTGGCAATTACGTTCTGATGTCTCTTTCCAAGACTTACTCCCCTCCTCATTACCCTCATTTCCTACCCTGCGGGAAGCTAAAGCTACATCTCCTTCACTCATCGTTCTAGTACGAAACCTCAAGCAACTCCAAGCCGCCCTCAAAGCTGGTATTGAAACACTTTACTGTGAATTTGAAGAAATACGCGCCTACCGAGAAGCGGTGCAGATGGTACGCCAACAACAGCAAAGAAACAAAGCAGAAAATTCTTCACTTTTAACTCATAACTCACCACTCCTAACTCCTAACTCCCCACTCCCCACCATCTGGGTTGCACCACCCCGAATTACGAAACCTGGGGAAAACTGGATTTTGCAGCAAGTGCGTGCCTCGGAGGCCGATGGCTATCTGGTGCGGAACTATGACCAATTGCAATTCTTTGCGGCAGACCGTTGTATCGGAGATTTTTCGCTCAACGTTGCCAACGCCTTAACAGCAGACTACTTTCAGCAATATTTTGCTTTAGAACGGCTGACGGCATCCTATGACCTGAATATTACCCAACTGCAAGACCTGCTTACAAGTTGCCCACCCCAGTGGTTTGAGGTGACAATCCATCAGCGTATGCCGATGTTTCACATGGAGCATTGTGTTTTTTGCGCCTTTCTATCGACAGGAACAGATTACACAAACTGTGGACGACCTTGTGAAAAGCATGAAGTGAAATTAAAAGACCGTGTAGGTAGTGAACACATCCTCAAGGCGGATGCAGGCTGCCGCAACACTGTATTTAACGGCACTGCCCAAACTGGAGCCGAGTACGTACAGCGTCTTATAGAACTTGGTTTACATCACTTCCGAATTGAATTTGTGAATGAAACACCAGAGCAAGTGAGTAAAACAATACATTGCTATCGGCAATTACTACAAGGTGAAATTACAGGCTCACAATTATGGCGAGAGTTGAAGTTGCAAAATCAATTGGGCGTAACTCGTGGCCCTATGGGAGTATCTGCATTGCGGTCATAATTCATTTTGTGAGCGCCCAGCTTGAAAAATCTGTTCGGCAGTCAAATTCAATTCTGGGAACGTCGGCGATACAATGCGATCAGTACCTTGAAACAGGTTAACTTGATACTCCCCTTCTACTAAGTAATAGATGGAAATAGTAGGTTGTTTAGGATTACCTATGTATCTCCTACCGCCCAAGGCTAAATAGTCAACAATCCAGTATTCAGGAATACCGAAAGTTTCATAGTCAACCAGCTTGGATGCATAATCATCTCTCCAATTGGTGCTGACGACTTCAATGACTAGGGGAACGGACGCAGCTTGAGTAACCGTTGATGACTTTTTCCACATCGGTTCTAATGAAAGATTATTTTGATTGATCACTATCACGTCAGGCGAATAACCAGACTCTCTATCAGGAACCTTCACCAGTGCTTGCTTGGGTATGAGGTAGGGGAGTTTTAATCGTTTGAACTCTAAAGTTATTTCACCCGCCAAAAAACCATTAATCTCTTCATGATCTCCTACTGGCTGCATTTCAAAAATTGCTCCCTCGTGTAGTTCATAGCATCCGCCGTCTGGTTTCCAATTGAGGAACTCTTCAAAAGTAATTGTTTTTGGTAAAGCTTGAAACATCAGATTTGCTCCTGACTTTAGTTTAAAGTTTAGCAAATTACTTGATATTACACAGTTGACCCTCAAATACCCAATTTTTCAAAGAAGTCGGAAATATTCTTTTTCACAAATGAGCTAGGACTGCAATGTATAATTAGAAAGTTTTTTTAGCCTAATCTTTAGGCAGTCATCAAATCAAATCGTTGATGACTGACAAGCCAACAATCTGTACTTTATACAATTTATGAGTAATATTTCAAAAACTAATAATTGGGACAGTTCTCTTTATGAAGATAAACACGCCTTTGTCTGGCAGTATGGTGAGGACTTATTAAAATTGCTCAATCCTAAGCCAGGAGAATCCATTTTGGATCTCGGCTGTGGTACTGGACAACTCACAGAAAAAATTGCCCAAGCTGGTGCTGAAGTAATGGGAATTGATTATGCACCCACGATGATCGAGAAGGCAAGACAAAACTATCCCCATATCCGTTTTGATGTTGGTGATGCTAGAAACTTTCAAGTAGACAAACCATTGGATGCTGTGTTTTCCAACGCTGTACTACATTGGATGAAAGAAGCAGATAGTGCGATCGCCTCCATACATCAATCCCTAAAACCCGGAGGACGTTTTGTGGCAGAATTTGGTGGTAGTGGAAATGTGGAGGCGATCGTCACAGCTTTGGAAAGCGCTTTAGAAGCAATTAATATTCCTGCACAAGCTTTAAATCCTTGGTATTTCCCTACTATTGGTGAGTATGCTACCCTACTAGAACAACAAGGCTTTGATATCATCCATGCCATGCTTTTTACTCGTCCAACTCCTCTAGCAGAGGGAGAAGCAGGTATGGCAAACTGGATTCAGATGTTCGCCAGCAGTTTTTTAACAGGACTTTCTGATGAGCAACAAATAGAAGTAATTCGCGCCGTGGAGGAACACCTCAAGCCGACGCTGTATCAACAGGGAACTTGGAGAGCAGACTATCGAAGAATTCGCATCGTTGCCATTAAACTCTAAATTGTGCGAATTTAGAATTATGCCTTCATTACGAATTAGTATCAACTATGCATATACCCAGATTGTGCGATGCCTGCGGCGGGCGCAACCATCGCCAAACATCATTTTCATTACTACTAACCATTAGCCTCAGTACTTTACTAGTCCCGCCTTCACTAGCGCAAACCTCCCCAATACCGTCGCCTTCTAGCGCCCCTCTAGAACTAGATTTATTGACCAAGCCAAAAGGCTATGTAATCACAGCTAACACCATTAATCCAGAACGATTGACTGTTCCCAGTTTATGGTGGGCACAACAAAACTCTGAGAACAAGCTGTTGGATAATTGGATAGCATATCCAGCTTCTGAAAAAGAAGCTGCGCGAGTAGACTTGATCGTGAATCAGCAAATCTGGAGCTTACTAGAGTATGTCGAGCGCTACGATTTCGTGAATCGCTTGGGTAGCACCGCACGGAACTTTGGTTACAATGTCCGGGTATTCAATTATCAAAAAGAACCCTTGGCAACCTACACTTGTAACTTTAGTACAAGTCCAGCTTTATGCAGTATCCAAACGACTGTTAAGAACAAGATAGGGTTACAGCGTTCTTTGTAGAGAGTAGGGAGTGGGGAGGAAACTTAATCACCAATGCCCAATACCCAATTAAACCTTAATTTTGGCGAATAAAGACTCGTATTGTTTTATTGTTGATGGGGGTAAGGGGAGCAAAAATTCACTTTTATCTAAAATTTTGCGATCGCTCTGTAACAGACTCCCCAATGGTTCTTGGAGGTCGGAAACGACAATATTTGTAGAAATTGGCGAATTACTTTTGGTCAGCACCGAAATTTGTTTAGCTGTGCTTGGTTGCCAACAAAAATCAATCCATTGATCTGATAAAGTACTATTAGCAATACCTGCGGGACGTACCCACAAATCTGCCCAGATTGCTGTTCCTGACTGAGGAATCGCTGCGCCAAGTTGTGCATAACGTCCCAGAACTGACAATACATCGCTTGACCAACCAACCGCTAGCCAAGTGTCTCCCATAATTAGAGGTTCCAAGTAGTTATTGGAACTGTAGAATTTTACCTGTTGGTTTAATGTCCGTAATTCCTTTTCCAAGTCTGGAACTTGGTCAAGATTCTCTGTATTATAAGATTTTCCCAGCTTCTTTAAGACCAAACCAATAACTTCTCGTGGTTGATTGAGTAGAGAAATGCGCTGCTGCACTCCATCTCGCCACAAATCACTCCAATCTGTGGGCGTCCATCCCAATTCTCGAAACTTATCACGGTTATAAACAATCATCGTGCTACCCCAACGGTAAGGTGCACCCCACACCTTTCCTTGAGTATCCAAGTTACCTTGGTCGTTGCGCGTCACCAGTTTCTTCCACTTTTCATCCAAAGCAGACCACTGCTTTAATTGGTTTCCCTGTGCCTCTTGGAGTGGTTGAATCAATTTTTGCTCAATAGCTGCTTTTAGCCAGTAATCTCCCAATGTTACTAGGTCTACGTCAGCCGCTTTTTGACCTTGCCTAAAGGGTATAAAGCGACTCCATCCCTGTTCATCAGCAGCTTTTGGTTTCTGCTGCCAATTTTGTAATTCCTGAAATAAATCCTGTATCTGCTCGACTGGAGCAAACTTTAATTGCACCTGTTGCTGCAAACTCTTGTGGAATTGATTAACTACCTGACCAGGTATAGAACCTTTTAATAACTGTATTTTTAGTTGTGTCTGGTTGTTTCCACCACAACCAAAAAGCAGTTGTGAAAGTGCCAGTGTACTTGTACTTAACAAAAAAGACCGTCGATCCATTGATTTTGAATTTGAGATTTTCGATTATACCTAATATTAAGCAGAGATTTACTAGAAACTGACTAGCTGAAAAAGTATGGTAATTCAATGGTCAGATGAGGATAAACAAAGAACTTTCGCATCTACAGCTTCAATCATTGGTTCAATATCTGTGGTTTCCCCTCATCAAACGATGGATAAAAAATACCCAAAAATAATGTCAAGCAAAGGTAGAAAAACCTAGATTCGGTGGAATATCCTGAATCCGCCCAGGCCCGATCGCTCGTAATGCTTCTTTGAGTAAAATATCTCCAGTGTACAAAGCACGTCCGACAATTACACCTGTTACACCTTGAGGTTCTAAAGCCAACAAACTCAACAAATCGGTGACAGAACTCACCCCGCCAGAGGCAATTATTGGGATGGAAATTGCCGCCGCAAGTTCTCGCAAAGCTTCTAAATTGGGGCCTGTGAGTGTACCATCTCGTTGGATATCTGTGTAAATGATCGCAGCTGCACCCAATTCTTGCATCTGTACAGCCAGTTGAGTTGCTAAAACTTCCGAGGTTTCCAACCAGCCGCGAGTTGCTACGAGGCCGTTACGGGCATCAATACCGATGATAATTTGTTCGGGAAATTCTTGGCAGAGTTCTTGCACTAGCTGGGGTTGTTCTACGGCGATGGTTCCGAGAATTGCCCACTGTACGCCTAGATTGAATACTTGTTGGACGCTGGTGCGATCGCGCAATCCTCCACCAATTTCAATGGGTACTGTCACCGCTTGAGCGATCGCTTCAATTGCCCCCAGGTTTATTACTTTACCTGCTTTGGCACCATCTAAATCAACTATATGCAATCTGCTAGCACCTTGATCTACCCACTGTTTGGCAACATCAACCGGGTTTTCGCTAAAAACTTGCGAGCGATCGTAGTCTCCTTGATATAGTCGCACACAACGACCTTCTAGTAAATCAATTGCTGGGATTACGTCCATTTAGTTTTTCCTGATGATTCAATAGATAATAATTTTTTTCTCACGCAGAGGCGCAGAGGCGCAGAGAAGAACGCAAGAGTTAATTTTTCATTTTTAATTGTTTTACGGCTTGTCCGAAACCTAGCACAAGCAAGATATTAGAAAGCGTCAAAAATGATTCTGCACCGCCGTGCAACCAATCTATATTGGCTAAAGACTCGCCATAATGCAATTGGGCGTAAATTCCGGCTGGGATGGTGACGGCAACAAATACGAGAGTGCCGTAAAATCCATATAGCGCCAAACGCGGCATTTGCGGACTGCGGCTAATAAACCACAAGAAACCCAAATAGGGAAATAGTGAAAGCGCAAATAGGGTTTCTTTAGATATCATGGCTCTGATTTGATAGGTTTTGGTTCAACAGTGTTAGCAGACTTGGTGGAACGCCAAATCAAAAACGCTGCTGCCCAAAGCGTAAAATTACCAACTAAGGTCATGGTAGCTTGAAGTGTTACCAGCCATTCCAGTGATTCGGCGTTATCGAAATAATGCCAGGTACAAGCACACATGGCGCTGACCAAAGCTGGTAACATGGCAAGGGACAATCCCCACCAATTGCGATTATTAGTGAGTTCGCCATAAGTCCAGATTAACCAAATGGCAACAATCCACTCAATAACGCTAGAAATATGAATAATCCAGGTGGGAATTGATAGGGCGTGCATAGAGTGGGGAGTTGGGAGTTAGGAGTGTCAAGGTGATATGTAGCTTGAATTTTATATTTGTATGAACTACCCACAGTTGGCTCTGCCTGAACTGTGGGTTTCTACATCCCTCAGTTCGTTTTTAGCAAAATCTTCTATGGATTTTTGACGCTTCGCTTGTCCTAGTTGCTTCAAGATCACCGCAGTTTTGCGAGTGCGTGAAGTAGCGCTAGCAACATCAGCGTCTGCGAGGCTCGTTCCAAACCCCGGTAGAATTACGCCACTTGCTCCACTTGGGGAAACCCCAGACGCTCGTTCGCTCTTAGCGTCTCCCCCTGGGAGATGACTCGCTACCGCTTCACTATCGCTTTTAGCGTCTCCCCAAGGGATGCGACCGCAGTGGCTCCCTTTAGCCCAATAAAGCATTACTTCGGCAGCAGCAATATCTCTATCTTGCAAATATCCACAACCACATTCATGCACTCTAATATCGAGCGTTTTCTTGTGCTGGTTTCCACATTTAGGACAGGTTTGAGAAGGCTTTACTTGTCGGGTTGGAACTTCGATAAATACACCACCAATCTGCTCAACTTTGTATTTAATGGTACTGCGAAGCATTCCAAATCCGACATCAAGTATTGACTTATTCAAACCCGCTTTTTGTTTTTTACGTTTACCTTTCTTCGCTTTTCGGGTCATGTTTTTGACTTCTAGCTTTTCAGTTGCCACCATGCTATTACTGCTGGTTATTTGTGCGGCGACTTGGTGTACCCAATTTTGACGTTGATTAGCGACTTTTCGAGTCAGCTTGCTAACTGATAATTGGGCTTTTTTAAACCGTCTAGAAGCTAAAATCTTTTTTCTTCTGTTTGGGGCACGTTTACGTCGTTTCTCCTTAGAAGCTTTCTTAATTAAATGTTCTGCATTCCTCAAAAACTTTGGAGCGTCAATTTGTTGATGATTCTCGCCGTCAGTAATTGATAATGCGGAGTTACATCCTAAATCAATGCCGATAGCACCGATGGGTAGAATCTCTGGTTTCAGAACTTGGTTTAAAATGTCAACCGTAATAGATGCGTACCATTTACCATTGCGATAAACCATAGTACAAGTAGTTGGTTTGCCCCAATATTTGGCTTGTCCGCGCATCTGAATACGCCCAATTTTAGACAGATTGAGATATCCGTTTTCCCCGTCAGACTCAACAGAGTAGCCAGTTTTGGCGGGATATGCCCATCCTGAATAATGCCTAATTGACTTGAATCTAGGGCGTTTACCTAAACCCTTGAACCAACGCTCAAAAGCAAAATCAACACGTTTTAATGTTGCTTGCAATGCCTGAGAATTGATTTCTTTATACTCAATCCAAACCTCTTTAAACGCTGGTAAGCAATTCTGCTGCTCTATATAGTTAACAGAATGATTGAAGTTTTGATACTGATAAAATCTATTATTGACAGCAGCGTTGTATAGGTCTTTATGTAACTTCCGGTGATACCGTAAAGACTGCTCTATCTGCTTATTTGGGTATAACCGAAAAGTCATTCGCCTGATCGCCACTTCTATCTTTACCTTTAAGACGAGAATATACTATATCATTGATAATACTATCGAAGTATAGGTTAGTCAAGTGCTTGTTAGAAAAGGTTCTCATTCTGTTTTTTCTGTTCACCTGCATTTTGTGTTTGTTACCAAATATCGGCGCAAGGCAATAACTGCTCCAATACTGGAACGGTTGCATGAGGTACTGGCAAATGTTTGCATAAAGACAAAATGCCGATTGATAGAATTTTCAGGAGAATCAGACCATGTTCACCTATTGGTAGATTTCCATCCTGACAATAATTTATCAGCATTAGTGGGGAGCCTTAAATCAGCTTCTAGTAGAATTATTCAAAAAGAATTCACGGAGCATTTAGCAACTTTCTATAAAAAACCTGTTCTTTGGTCTAGCTCTTATTACGTTGCCTCAACTGGTGGCGCACCGATTGAAAAAGTAAAACAGTACATCAAATCTCAGGAAGTGCCTATAAAATAAATGTAAAAAGTCAAACTCTTGGGGATTCGTCATACATCCGAAATTTGTTTTTGCTTGATGCAAAAAATCAATTCCAGATGTAATCCTCATCCCCCGCTCCCTATCCCCACCTTACTAAGAGTTGAGGGTGGGGACTTCCGCGATACGTTAACAACAGCTATTAATCCAAAATCGTTCGACTGAGCGAAGTCAAAATCCAAAATGGTCAAGATGCGGGCATTATTGTCTGGGTATTACGGTAAAGGTAACGGTGGTGACGAAGCTTTGTTGGCAACGCTTTTGCAAATGTTACCATCTCATGTAACGCCTGTGGTGCTTTCTGGTAATCCAGAGGAAACCCGCGATCGCTACAATGTAGAAACCTACAATCGCATGGCTCCCTTACTTATATTTGAAGCTTTACGCTCTTGTGATGCCTTGATTTGGGGCGGCGGGAGTCTCATTCAAGATGTTACCAGTACTATCAGCCCATTTTATTATGGGGTGGTGATGGCATTGGCGCAGAAAATGGATTTGAAAACCATTGCTTGGGCGCAGGGTATTGGCCCCTTATTGCGTCCGCAAACTCGCTGGCTGGCACGGCAAACTTTTAGTAATTGTACCAAAGTCAGTGTCCGCGATCGCGCCAGTGCTGCATTATTATCTGATTGGCAAATTCCTTGTATTATAGCTCCTGACCCGGTTTGGGCGTTGGAATCTAAACCAGTACCGGGACTTTGGGATTTACCTGCGCCGAGAGTTGCGGTAACGTTGCGATCGCATCCCCAACTTACAAAAATACGGCTAGCAAACTTAACTCGTGCTTTGGTTGACTTTCAAAAAGCCACGCAAGCTTTTATTTTATTACTGCCATTTCAAAAAAGTGAAGATTTAAGTATTGCCGAAGGCATTCAACCACATCTTAAAGATGTCAGCAAGATTTTGTGTCTCGAAGATCCGCAACTTTTGAAAGGTGTGTTTCGCGGTGTCGAGATGGCAATTGGAATGCGCTTGCACAGTTTAATTATGGCTGCATCTGAAGGTTGTCGCTGTTTTGCTCTCAGTTATGACCCTAAAGTAAATCGTCTCATGGAAGACTTGGAAATGCCTGGGTGGGATTTAGCGAGTTTACCAGATGACCCTAACTTGATTAGTTTGACTTGGATGGAGCATTACGCCAATGGCGAGCCGTTATCATCAGAGAAAATCCAATCTTTAGTAGATCGTGCCTTAATGCATCGTGAAGTATTGTATGAAGCACTGGCTAAAGATTAACTTAACTGAACAAACGCGCAACATCGCAAGTGAACCCAGGTAGTAACGGTGAACTCAGATTATCGTTGCTAAATAACGTTTCTATTAGCACCAGTGTTGCTTGCTCTCGTCGATAAACTTGAATTTGCTGTAACTGCCAATCAACAATCCAGTATTCTCGAACACCTTGAGCAGCATAGAGTTTCAGCTTCACCTGTCGATCACGTCGTTCGTTTTCCTCTCCAGGGGAGAGAACCTCAACCACCAACTCTGGTGCAGCTGTTAAATGTCCAGCATCATCCAGCACAGAAGCTAATCGTTGATTGCTAATCCAAACCACATCAGGGATGACGTTATCAGCATCGGTAAAGATAATCCCAGCACCACTTACAGGCTTTCCTAAACCAGTCTGCCGTGACCATAGTTTTAACTCTGTACAGATATTGTCAGTAACTTCTTGATGACCCCAGTGTGGTGCGCGTGTCACAAATAATTCTCCGTCTACAATTTCATAGCGATTGCCGTTGTCTGGCAATAACTCTAAATCGGCAGTTGCCCACCGTACTTGGTTAGTCGAAGTCTGGTTCATCGGGGCATCCTTGGAATTATATCTTTCAATGTACCAAGCCTAACTAAGATGCGGCACAATTATATTGATATATGAACAGAGAATGATATGACACAGGTATCTCAGCCACGACGCACCCGCATTCTACCAGCATCAAACTTAGCACCTGAAGAAGTAAGCCAGCGCCAGGAAAAACGTGATGCTTTTGCTATGCGGTGTCGTCCTGTTTTCGAGCGCTTACGTCCAACTCTGATCGAAACGCATTACAACTGGCATATTGCCATCGATCCTGAAACAGAACAGTACCTCATTGACCCAACACTCTTGGGGATAATGGAAAAAATCCACAATGTTTACGGCAACACTAACGAAGTAAAACTCACTATATTCAGACTCAACGATACAGGAACCTGCGGCAGGTTATGATTGCAGGTTCGTTTGGCAATAATGGTGAGTTATTATTTGAAATTGAGCTTGTTGCTGCTAATAATGACAAATTTTCTGTTGAAGCTTTACTCGATACTGGGTTTACAGATGGGTGGTTAGCTATCAATACTCAAGACTTGGAAGTATTGGAGTGGTCATTGATGACTGCACAGATTGAAATGCAGACAGCGCGAGGGAAAGCACGATTCGATATCTATGAAGGTAAACTCATTATTGACGGAACTGAAATTATGATTCCCGTCCATGTTGGAGATGAAATTCCTGATACCATCATAGGTTCGTTGTGGCTGGACATTATGCAGTTGGTCGTTAACAAACCGAAAGGAATATTAACCCTTGAAATAGTGGATAAGTAATTAAGTTACTTACACTTAAAGAATTTTCCAAAATACACCAATTATGGTAAATCTCAATCATTCCCATCCTGCCGACAATCAACCTATGGGTGCAGTTCGCGTCAAAGTCAAGCTCACCAATGCCATTGATGAAGCGCTTGTTAGTCGAGGAATGCTCAATCCAAATATGCTACGGGTGTACGAAACTGAAGCATTAGTGGACACTGGGGCAGTACGTACTGTCCTACCCATGTCTATTGTCCAGCAACTTGGTTTGAGAATTCGAGGACAGCAGATTGCTCAATACGCCAACGGTAGCGAAGAATCTATAGGCGTGACTGAACCCGTAATTATTGAATTGACAGGACGGGAAACTACCGAAGCCACATTAGTTACAGGTAATATTGTCCTGATTGGACAAACGGTGCTTGAGACGCTGGATTTACTGGTGGACTGTAGAAATCAGCGACTTATTCCGAATCCTGAGCATCCTAACTATCCGGTGATGAGAATATAGGCTAGTACCGCTTTGCGTAATTCGTAATTCGTAATTCGTAATTCGTAATTAAGTTTTAGCAAGGGTTTCAGACATTACAAATGGATGGCTTATTTACGCCGTACTGTACTAGGAACTCGTTTTGCGGCTAACAATTCCTGACCATTGCACCTTTTTCTCTTTTTCCCGGCGGTAAGAAAAGAAATGCTCTGGAGTTTGGAAAGTACAATAAGGTGCGATCGCAATTTGTTCTGTACTAATCCCCATGTTTTCCATTTGTAAGCTATTCACTCGCCGGACATCCAGCCGTACCTTTCCAGGATTGGAATCTTCCAGCAAAGGTGAATTTGGTAGCTCATGCAAGGCTTCAACGATTTTTTGTTCGTCTTGATATGGTATAATGCTAGCACCGATTTCAGCAGCTACATCAATAGAGACTTGGTAAACCTCACCAGCGATGGCCGGGCCCATCGCAATCCGTAAATCATATATTTGGCTGCCTTGGGATTGGAATCGAGCGATCGCTAGAGGCACAATTTTCTTAGCAGTCCCCCGCCAGCCTGCGTGTAATGCTGCCACCCGTCCAGTTTTCACATCCCCAATTAACACGGGTGTACAATCTGCACTAGCGACCCAAACAGCTTGTAGAGGCTGTTCGCTGATTAAACCATCTGCCGATGCTAAATCGTCTCCAAGGGTGCTTAAGAGGCTGTCAATTTCTTGGGGGGTGAGAACAGTATTGCCATGTACTTGCTTTAAACGATAGACTGATGCCTTTGATTGCAGCACTTCTGTCAAATCTTGTGGCGATCGCGGCCAAAACTGCTGGGTAAAAAAGCCGTGATCCCATTGTTCCAGAATACTACAAGTCAGATAGGGCAGTCCTTCCCAATTGCGCCAGTGCCAAGTGTGCATCTTGAACTAAACCTAAACAGAAAATCACTCATCAGCCAATCAATGCTAACTTGAACAATGGAATTTGGGTTAACTGCTGTGGAATTTGATCTGCAAAACTTAGAAGCAGCCTTGAAAGCAGGGCGTAAGTATACATATTTACCATTTTCCCTCCACATTTTTGAAAGTGTCTCCTCAACTAATCAAACACTCTGGGACTTGCTCAACCAAGGGGCTATTTCAGGAACAGTAGTAATTGCAACTCAGCAAACTGCCGGCCGTGGACAATGGGGACGTAAATGGATTTCTCCTGCTGGGGGACTATATCTTTCCGTGGCAATTTCTTTCGACAAGCTGCAAGGTATCTACATTCCTAAAATAGAAGCTACTGACAGTTACCAGCTAACTTTCGCTACTGCTTGGGGAATTGCTTTCCAATTGCGGCAATGTGGCGTAAATGTTGGCATAAAATGGCCCAATGATTTAGTTTTAGATGGTCGCAAACTAGGCGGCATTTTGACAGAAACCAAAGTAAACAAAGGACAAATCACCCAAGCAGTGATTGGTGTTGGTATTAACTGGACAAACTCAGTACCGGAAACTGGAATCAATCTCGAATCGTGGCAAGCTTCCCAAGATTTCAGACCAATTCCTTGTCTGGAAATGCTAACCTCTACAGTGTTACTGGGAATAGAATCCGGTATGGAATGCCTTTCCCAAGAAGGAGTAAGCATACTCTTATCTCGCTATTTAGATTTGCTTACAAACATGGGTGATCAGGTGTACGTCAATAATCTTTCAGGTACTGTAGTTGGGGTGACTCCTCAAGGAAATTTACGAGTTGATTTAGAAACAGGCGATACAAAGGAACAAATAACACCGGAAATTTATATTGAACCCGGTACAATCAGTTTGGGATACCATAAATCTTCCGTTTAAATTTTAGGTTTGTTCAAAATTTCGCTCTTTGGGCAAGACAAACCACTAGCATCATCTCTTTAGGCTAATTACACACAACTGAGAGAACAAATGACGCAGCGCAATAATTCTGCCCATCATCGTTTACATTACTTATGGCAGCAAGGTGTGACAAAAAAACGCTTTGCCTCTACGCTACCCGCTCAGAGCCTCTGTTGGCTGAGTAGCGTCAGCCTCCTTAGTGGCGGTTTCGTGTTTGCCCAAACGGAAACACAAATAGACAACATCGTTCCCACTGTTGAAAGTTACCAGCCACCGACAGTTACAAAACAGACTGTTGCACCCCAAGCAGCGCCAGCACAACCGGAATTTTCCCAACGGCGAGCCAGACTCAAACAAAGACTACGTAAGTCAGAGGTTGCTCAATCAAAAGAGCCGGTTAGGCAATCTATACCCAAAATCGAAGCTGCCCAACCTGTTGTTATTATCAGACAGTCAAAGCCCCAGGTTGCTCCTGCAAGGGTGAGACAGGAAAAACCTAATACTCCTGTCCGCTCTTTACCTGAAAAACTAAGAGAAGTTGCTCAACCATCGAACAACTCAAACAGCACTGCCAATACAACGGCGGGGAAAACCAAGGATTATAATAACGCCTATATTGATCCTAATAGTTATGACAGTGGTACAACAGCTACTTATCAAGCACCAAATTCTGTAATTCTCACAGAACGCTCCAGTGGTTGCCGAACCATTTTACCTTCAGGGCAAAGCGTATTAGGCGGCGTTTGCGCCAAATTACCCCAGAGAAATGTAGCTAATTCTAATGGTAAACCAGCACCTAATTGGCTCAGAAGAAGTCAAAATGCACAATTAGCAGTAGTTTCCCCCGTGCGGCAGATTACAACTACTGGCAGCACCAGCAGATGGCGTGCTACTCAAGGTGGTTCTAATGGTGTCACTAAGAGCGGATTGCGCCAGAATCGGTTTATCCCTAATCCCGGCGAGTTCGCCACTACCAGAGTGAGTGCAACTCCCATCGCACCCAGTGGTGGTACTTTACCCCCACCAATGGCAGATGGCAACATTGCACCCCGCCCCGGCATCGTAGCTTACGACTTTTCGCTTGCCTCAGTACTGCCGCAAATTCCCTACACGGGGAGAGTTGCCTATAGTGGTACGGGAATGATGTTTCCGCTATCAGTCCCCGCTTCCATTACTTCTATGTTTGGTTGGCGAGTTCACCCAATCACAGGTAATCAACGGTTCCACTCTGGTACAGATATAGGTGCAGCTATGGGAACGCCAGTTTTAGCGGCTGCTGCTGGTCAAGTAGAAACTGCAAACTGGTTGGGTGGTTATGGTTTAACTGTTACCCTGAATCACAAATCTGCTGAACAAACGCTCTACGGTCACATGTCAGAAATCTTTGTTCAACCTGGTCAGTGGGTAGAACCTGGAACTATGATCGGGCGAGTTGGCAGCACCGGTAACTCTACAGGCCCTCACCTGCACTTTGAAGTTCGCCACCTGACAAAGGATGGATGGGTTGCTACTGACCCAAGCGCGAATTTACAAAGCGGCCTCAACCAATTAGTACAATCTTTACAAACTGCTCAGGTAAGCCAGCGACCAGGCAGCTAGATTAGAATTTTGGATTTTAGACTAATTTAAAATCTAAAATCCAAAATCTAAAATCTAAAATTTACAAATACCCATGTTCTGCTAAGAATGCGGGTGTAATGCCATCTGTACTATTGTCATCAGTGGCTCTGGTGTTTGGGTTGCCAGAATAAAGGAATTTTTCCACGTATTTGCCAAGAATATCCCCTTCTAAATTCACCAAGCTGCCAGAAACCAAATAGCGAAGATTTGTCTCGGTGTATGTGAGAGGAATTACCGCCACCTTGAATTGGTAGAGTTCTGGCTCATAAACGGCTACTGTGAGGCTGATGCCATTGACGGCTATGCTACCTTTAGGGACAATGTATCGTGCGATCGCCTCGGATGCAATAAAGGTCATTTCCCAAGAACTAGCCGTTTGTTCTGCCACTAGCAATCGACCGATGCCGTCTACATGACCCATCACAAAATGACCGCCAACTTTGCTGCCCACCTTTAGCGATGCTTCTAAATTGACATATCTCTGTTGTGTTTGTTCACCTGAGAGAGTTGTGCGGCGTAGCGTTTCTGGTGAAGCCGTGGCCATAAACCCGTCTTTTAAAACTTTTTCCACTGTCAAGCAAACACCATCTACTGCAACACTGTCACCATAAGCCAAATCTTGCATAATTACTTCACCTGACTGGCTTACACAAGTAATTTGCCAAGAATCGCCCCCTAAGGGTTTCATTGTTCCTAATGCCTGGATTAATCCTGTAAACACGGCTTTTTTGTCAAACTAACTTTATTTATTGCCTAATTTTGGCTGAAATTAATTCGTAATTATCACACGAATGGAGACTATTTCAGTATAAATTCTGACTTTTTTCGTATAGGAATATTAACACATTAGCATCGTTCACAAGGCATACTTTCGGTAAGAAGGTTATTCTTTAAGAAGACCAATTTGACTTACTCTGGTGTTCACCACAAGTTCGGAGTTTAGTAGAAGCAATTATAGAGAACAAATGCTTATGTTTATTACTGTCGCCAAACCGCCCAAGAAAGAGTACTATTTATTACACAGCACTCAAGGCTCTCAAAGGATTGTAGAGGCTTAGCCAATGATTGAAATGAAAGTCGCTGGCATAGCATTAGATGCCATAACCCGCAGCCCAATCGTACTTTTGAAAGATTCTTCAGATCGGCGGGCTTTACCAATTTACATCGGTCAGGAACAGGCTAGGGCAATTATGGGCGCACTGGAGAATCAGAAGCCTCCCAGACCCTTAACCCACGACCTGATTGTGAATTTTCTAGAGACTTGGAACATGACTCTGGAAAAGGTGATCATTCATTCCCTGCAAAAGGATACATTTTATGCAGCTTTAATCGTCCAGCAAGGCGAGGTCAAAAAAGAAATTGACGCGCGTCCTAGCGATGCGATCGCCATTGCCCTCCGTACAAATACCCCCATCTGGGTAATGGAAGAAGTGATTGCGGATGCTTCTATCCCTGTTGATCGTGATGCAGATGAAGCCGAACAGCAAGCTTTCCGCGAATTTATTTCCAATCTCCGTCCCGAAGATTTGATCAAGCGCTTTGGTAATGGCGACAGCTAGGCAATTTTAGATTTTGAATTTTGGATTTTGGATTGAAGAAAAAATCTAAAATCTAAAATCTAAAATCTAAAATTGAATAACTGCTAACTTTGTTAAAGATGCAATACCGACGCTTTGGGAAAACTGATCTGCGCCTTTCGGTTTTTTCTCTGGGAACAATGCGCTACCTGGCTTCCTTTGAAAATGCTCACCAGACCATCGAACAAGCCTTAGCGCTAGGAATTAATCATTTAGAAACCGCCAGAGGTTACGGCAAAAGTGAGGAGTATCTTGGTAGAGCGTTAAAAGCTGGATTGTCAGTACCCCGAACAGGGCTTCACGTCACTACCAAAATTCCACCTACAGATGACGCTGACACCATGCGTCGGTGCATCGACGAATCTTTAGAACAATTACAGCTAGATTATCTAGATTGTCTGGGGATTCATGGCTTGAACACTTGGGAACATTTAGAGTGGGTACAAGCCAAAAATGGCTGTATGCAAGCAGTGGAAGAAGCTGTTGCTGATGGTCGAGTGCGACACGTTGGTTTTTCCACCCACGGGCCATTAGAGGTAATTCTGGCAGTAATTAATACAGATTTTTTTGAATTTGTCAATCTGCATTATTACTATTTCTTCCAGAGAAACGCACCAGCGATTCAGTTAGCAACTGAGAAAGATATGGGCGTTTTTATAATTTCTCCTGCTGATAAGGGAGGACGGCTCTACACGCCACCTCAAACCCTAAAAGACCTGTGTCACCCGTATTCACCATTAGAATTAAACTATCGATTTTTACTTAGTGATGAGCGGATTACTACTCTGAGTATAGGGCCAGAAAACCCAGAGGAATTAATGGAACCTTTGCGAGTTGCTGACGATGATGGTGAGCTAAAATCAGCAGAAATTTCTGCTTTCTGGCGTTTAGAAAATCACGAAAAAGTTGCTTTGGGAACTGATAAATGTAGTCAGTGTTTTGCTTGTTTGCCTTGCCCAGAAAATATTAATATTCCAGAGGTATTACGGTTACGTAATCTCGCCGTGGCATACGACATGACTGACTATGGGCAATATCGTTACGGAATGTTTGAAAATGCCGGTCACTGGTTTCCTGGAATGAAAGGCAACCGTTGCACAGAATGCGGCGACTGTTTGCCCCGGTGTCCAGAAAAGTTAGATATTCCAGCTTTGTTGCAAGATACTCACCAAAAATTAAGCCAGAAAGCAGGTAGGAGATTGTGGGGTTGATACTCTCCGGTCTAAAGACTTACTGTGTACATACAAGTCGGAAAACTGCTAACTGTACTGTTTCAACACTGTAATGATGTCCAGCTGCTACCTCAACCTCTATTGGCTCTGAAAATTCTCCCCCTTTTTTTCTCCTTCGGTAATATTCTTCCGAAGGAAACGTAATTCTTTTTCTGCTGTCATCGCACGCTGTTTGCAATTTTCTCGTGATAGCGAGAAATCTCTAAGTTAGCTGGCTTGTCGCAACAGCTAATTCAAAAAACTCTCATATTCATCGTGATCACCAATCCAAATCCAATAATAATCGTCGCCCTTTTTCAAAGCTAATGCTCGATACCCACCACTGATACGAGCAGACCAAAGGTTCTTACCAACTTTCTTGAAATGTAACGATGGATACAGTAAGTTTTCCTGCCAAAGCTTGTAAGCTTTCCGCGCTTGCTCTTGTATTTCAGGTGACAATTCGGCATACGCTTTCCAAAAGTCAGCCGTCGCAAAGGACTTCATCCAGATCCCTCACGTTGTTTGCTGCAATGTCCTCTTCTGCCTGAGCAATGAGTCGATCTAATTTTCCTGATGCTAAGTCTGCTTCGATTTGCCGATCCCACATCTCATCAAGATATTCTTGAAGCCATTTTGCTAGATTGCGAACTTCATCCTCTGGTAATTGCTTGATTGCCGATTCAACTTCTAGGCGGGTGTTCATGGGGTACTCCACATGCTAAGAGCAGACTTTTATGCCCACCAATTATAGCTTAGAGGTCAGCGGCGTTAAAAAATTAGACAGCAGCTTGAATGCTGATCTGTATAAGCTATTGGTTAATAAGACAACTTCGACACTGAGATCAGTTTCGAGGGATTCCAAAAGTTGGATTGCTGCCGCTCTGTATCTTTGCTTTGAAAGCGCATTACCTATTTATAGCAAGATCGGCTGAGTTGTCACTAAACGGGTTCTGTTAGTCTCAATTTGATTAGCAAGCTTAACAGCAAGTACATGATTTTGATCGGTGACCGAAGATAATGCGATCGCAAAAGAAGTATCTAAAAAAACTTCAGTCATCGTTCAGAAAGGGTTTCTCCATACAAGTATTGATCAATTTTTTCTGACCAATCTGGCTTACCCTGTAACTTTAAAGACTGAGCAGTTTGAAGAAACGTTTTATGTGGTTTGACTTCATTAGGTAAAACACTTTCAACGGTAATTCGCACCCTCGTACCTGCGGCTAGGTTTAAGGGTACTTCTAGTTGAAGGGCTGTTCCATCAAATACGGCTTCGAGTTTTTGTGGGATCATTCTCTAAAGACTGAGGACTATTTTAGTATAGCCCGACGGTGTTGTTGGGTTTCGGGGACTCAACCCAACCTACAGCGATGGGCGATCGCCCTCTTATTTTAGCCTCGCGATCGCATCCACGGTTGCAGCTTAAAGTGCAATCTGGCTTCTGGTTAGGGCGTGTCATCAAATAAGTATCAATCGATTATAAAATCAGTAGCCGAGGTCAAATTGAGAGTAGGGAGAAGTGCGATCATGACATGCCGCTATGCCTTGAGAGATGACCAGTGGGAACGCATCAAAGACTTAGTACCAGGACGAAATTTTTATTGTAACACGCGTATCCAAGCCGCGCGCAGCCGCATAACGCTCAAGTTCACCGGAAAAACAGCCGTAGTGCAGCGCAACGAAACGGAGGCTGGTTTTTCCGGTGCAACGCCTTGTTAGGCATGATTTTACCTAGCTAAATGTAATGAATTGGACTGGCACTGCCACTACCAGCCAAACGGCATTTTCTGAATGGTAGAACTTATGCCCTGCTTCTTGCATTTGTTTTGCAGCGACCTCTAAAACAAATGGCTTACCGTGACGCTGCCCGACTTTTACCGCAGTTGCGTGGTCTGCTGACAGATGAACATGTTGCCGACTACCAGGTAACAACCCTTGCTGTTTTATGGACTCCACAAACCTCGTAGCGGTGCCGTGATAAAGGACTTCAGGCGGTTTTGTAACTGGAAGCTCTAACTCGACTGCTACTGAATGGCCTTGACTAGCTCTAATTTTTGAGCCATCCGAACTAAACGCAAACCGCTTTTTATCATTATTGGCTACAACCTCTTGTAGTAATGCAAGGGTAAGAGCGCGGTTGTGGTTGTTTGAGAGTTTTATAAGTTCAGCAACATTAGCCCAACCCGCATCATCGAGTGTTAGCCCAATAGCCTCTGGCTGATGACGCAAAACCAAGCTCAAAAACTTGCTGGTTGATTCGAGATGCTTGCTCATAGTGCGATGTTTTTTGAATGCCTAACTACTTATTATACGGTAACTTTTCGTATAATCTTTTTCTAAATCCTAATACATCAAGCATTACAGCTACCTTCTTTCTGGATATACGGAAAACTTCTTTTTTAAACCCTATGTATTATACAGAATTTTTACGTATATCCACCCTTTACGGGATGATTGTATGGAATTTTTCCGTGTATCCCTTAGTGTTATGTAGAAATTTTCCGCATAACATCCCTATTTAGGATATTACACGGAATTTTCTGATCAAATTATTGTGCGCGATACAAAGGGAAATGAAAAGAACTACTGGCATATATTTTGCATGAATTTTGAACACCTAAAATGGTACAAAGTTAACACCCAAGTGCGTTAGCCTACTGCATAACACACCCTACAAAACTAGTTTTTAGGTTTCAACTTCGGGGTTTTCAGCCAACATTCTGATAAAAATGTAAAATTTATAAAGATTAATATAGAGTTAGGTAGATCCGCCCAAGTTGGGGTATCTCGCGGCAAAAAGATGAAAATTAAAAAAAAAGAAATCTCCTGCGCCAATCGCTGTCAGTTTTCCGCTACAGTGGACGGGCTGTAAGTTTAGTATGGACTACTAGCCGATCGCTTACTATTCTTCTGGCTAGTTTAACAATAGTTGCTGGTCTTTTACCGGCGGCGACATCCTACCTCGGTAAGTTAATTGTTGATGCGGTGGTATTTGCCTCTCAAGTTAATTCACAGACTAATGGTTTTGCCAATATTTATCCCTCTCTATTTTATGTAGGATTAGAAGCGATCGCTGTAATTTTACTAGCAGGCAGTCAACGGGGACTGCTCATGTGTCAGTCGTTACTGCGGGCACTACTGGGTCAGCGTGTGAATGTACTCATCTTAGAAAAGGCACTGACACTGGATCTTAGGCAGTTTGAAGACTCAGAATTTTATGACAAATTGACCAATGCCCGACGAGAAGCATCGGTTCGTCCCCTTTCCCTAGTAAGCCGCACCTTTGGGTTAGTGCAAAATGCTCTTTCCCTTGTTACTTACGGTATTTTGCTAGTAAATTTCTCAGTTTGGGCGGTGCTAATGCTGATTGTCGCAGCTATGCCCGTATTTATTGCAGAAACGAAGTTTGCTGGAGAAGCCTTTCGCTTGTTTAGTTGGCGTGCGCCAGAAACTCGTCAACAGCATTACTTAGAAAATCTGCTAGCGAGAGAAGATTTTGTTACAGAAGTGAAACTCTACCAACTGGGAGAGATGCTGCTAGGACGTTATCACGACCTATTTGAGCAACTCTATGGTCAAGACCGCGATTTGACTCTCCGGCGAGGACTGTGGGGGTATCTGCTGAGTTTAGTCAGTACTGGTGCTTTTTACGTAGCTTATGCTTGGATTGTGGTGGAAACAGTGCTGGGTAAAATTTCCTTGGGAGATATGACGCTGTATCTGACTGTGTTTCGCCAAGGGCAGTCTACTTTTTCCAATGCCCTCACCTCTATTGGAGGGATGTATGAGGACAACTTATATCTATCAAATCTCTACGATTTCCTCGAAGAAGAAGTACCAAGGTCTTGGGGGAATGCAACCATTGGTTTAAATTCTCAAGATGGTATCCGTTTTGAAAACGTATCATTTACTTATCCAGGAAGTTCTCAGCCAGCGTTAAGAAATATTTCGCTACACTTGAAACCCAGAGAGAAACTGGCAATTGTGGGTGAAAACGGTTCCGGTAAGACTACCTTAATCAAACTACTTACCCGACTCTACACCCCGGACTCTGGGCGAATTTTATTAGATGGCTTGGACTTGCAAGAATGGGATGTGGATGTATTGCGGCGTCGCATTGGTGTGATTTTTCAGAACTTTGTTCGCTACCAGTTTACTGTGGGTGAGAATATTGGCGTGGGCGATGTAGAACATCTGGAAAACAAAACCCGTTGGCAAACTGCTGCTGAGAAAGGCATGGCGCAATCTTTTATTGACCAATTACCCGAAAGCTTCCAAACTCAGCTTGGTCGTTGGTTTAAGGGAGGACAGGAACTTTCGGGGGGACAGTGGCAGAAAATTGCTCTATCTCGTGCTTTTATGCGATCGCAAGCAGATATCTTGGTGTTAGATGAACCAACGTCGGCAATAGATGCCCAAGCTGAGTTTGAAATTTTCAATCATTTTCGCGCGATTACTCAAAATCAGATGGTACTTTTGATTTCTCATCGCTTCTCGACGGTACGAATGGCTGACAAAATCCTAGTTATAGAAAACGGCGAAGTTATCGAACAGGGAACTCACGAAGAATTGTTGCAGCTAGGAGGACGTTATGCCAAATTGTTTTTGTTACAAGCAGCCGGTTATCAATAAGCAGTCTTTGTGAATTTAGATAGCGATCGCTTTGTACAATGCACATAACACCTCTATCTCACTACGTTAAACTGTTCAGTAAACATGAGTAAAATCTCTTTATTGCCTAGACGCTCCGGATCGTTAAACATTGCTACCTGATAAAACTATGCAAATAACAAAACAGCGATACTATAGCCCAGAGGAATATTTAGAGCTAGAGGAAGCATCTGCTATAACGTTAGCGAGATTTGTTTCACCCCAGACTATCCTATTGTGGGGAGGAGAAGAAATTATTTATTCGCTGCGAAATAAAAGTACAAGTAGGTCGCTAATCAAAAAATATCGATATTGTATTGAATATGGTCTTCCCGATTACAACATTACGGTTGAGGCAAAAATATGACCCAAGCTTATGTCATTACAGAAGGCTTTCAAGACGTAGTAGTTTTAAGAAGATTGCTACCACAAACTATTATTCAAAAAATTAAATTTGTAGAGGGTTCGGGTCAGTATGGAGCGCGATCGTTAGCGAGTACAATCCTGGCAACTATAGGACTCCTATTTGATTTCTGAACAAGACTAAGAGAGAATACGGTGAGGCATACAAGTCTAACAGGGAACAATGATAAGTCAGCATTCACAAACTGCCACACTGACAGTAGAAGTATCGCAGGAACAGTCCAGAGAGGGAATGTTACTGGAAGCAATTGCGCGGAGCGCCCAGGAGGACGCAATCGCCAAACTACAAGATTTTATAGCTTTGCGTCCAGATGCGCGTGAAGTCAGAAAAGCGTTGGCAGTTAAGTTGGTTTATCAAGGTTACTTATATGATGAAATCCAAACAATTTTAGACGTATCACGAGGGTCAATAACAGCTTGGAAGCACTAGCTGTCGAAGAAGATGGAGTTGACGGACTGCGGCTGAACTACAAGGGGAGGAAAAGCTATCTTTTGAGCGCACAACGACAAGAAATTTTGAGTTGGCTACAAACCAAAGATACTTGGGAGCTTGGCGAACTGGAATATAAGTTGGCTTTTGAGTACGACGTAGTTTATGAGTCAAAACAAAGTTACTACGACCTGTTTGAGGCAGCAGGAATCAGTTGGAAGAAAACCACAAAATGGAATCCTAAAGCCAATCCAGATGCTGTGGCAGAAAAAAAAAGAGATTGAAACATTATTGGCAAAGCACCGTGTTGAAATCGAGACAGGAAAGTTGAGAGTATTCCTGATTGATGAGTATCATTTAATGTGGGGAGATGCCATTGGCTATGTCTGGGGGAAAACTGACCAAGAAATCACAGTTCCAGTCGTCAATGAGCGAGAAAAACAGACATATTACGGGGCTGTTGATTATCTCGAAGGACAATTATTTCTGAAAGCTTATGACAAGGGCAACTCAGAAAATACTATTGATTACCTTCGCTATCTGTTAAATGAGTCTGGTGATCAGCGATTGCTGATTTTTTGGGATGGCGCTACTTATCACCGCTCCAAAGAAATTCGAGGTTTCTTGGAAGAGGTTAATCAGACCTTGCCATCCGATGAATGGAAAATACACTGCGTTCGCTTTGCGCCTAATTGTCCAGAACAAAATCCCATAGAGGATATTTGGTTACAAGCTAAAACATGGGTTCGACGTTTTTGTGCTTTGATACCAACATACTCGCATTTGAAGTGGATGTTTGAGTGGTTTCTTCGACACACTACTTTTGATTTTGCCACTCTTCAGATGTACGGAGCTTGTTCAAAACTCAAGTAGGATTCCTATACCTTTGATAGAATGCTTTCCTGGGCAACTAAATCAAGTATTTATGAATTTGTTAGCAAATGCCATTGATGCTTTAGAAGAGTCTAATAGTGGACGTAACTTTCACGAGATTAATAATAAAATTGAGATTCAGACTTGCTTGAGTGAAGACAAATATCATGTTTTAATTCACATTCAAGATAATGGTATAGGAATGTCTGACAAAGTGAAACAAAAGATTTTTGACCATTTATTCACAACTAAATCTGTAGGCAAAGGTACAGGATTAGGATTAGCGTAGACGCGAAGCGGCTTGCCGCAGGCATCGCTCGTCAAATTATTGTAGAAAAACATGGCGGCACTCTGGAAGTTGATTCTGTACAGGGAGAGGGTACAGAATTTGTGATTCGGATTCCAATTTAAAAGCGCTGCAAAACTGATAACTGGGCAGGCAGGATGCCCGCCCCACAGGAGTCTTGCCTTAAATGTGTCTGTTGATTAAATTATCTTGGCAGTCCGCAGACCGAACAGCAGACCGACAGATAAACCAAAAAACAAAGCCAAGAAGAGGACATAAGCTATTACTGCAAACATTTATCTTTCTCCACAATACTTTCTAAATCTATTGAATCATTAGTTGCTGGGCATTGGGCATTGGGCATTGGGTACTTGTACTGAGCGTTGCTGTCCCCTCATCCCCTCCCCTGCCC
>NZ_WBKM01000063.1 GCF_015714725.1 Nostoc sp. WHI | reverse complement strand
GCTTTTTTCGACTTGTGTGTACACCGTAGCTTCTCTACGAGAGGCTGCGCCAACGAGACGCGAACGCTCGTAATGACGTAAAATCGCAGTCCCTGCGTAAGTCCTGTATATAATCCTAATGCTGGACTAGGAAACCCATAGGGCAGAGCGCCCAACCTAGCGGCGAGTCATTTGATTTTGAATTTCCCCCAGCCCCCTGCAAAAACTTAGCCGTAAATTGATCCCCAAGCCCCAGTCTTAAGGATCAATTTATGGCGTAGAGGGGGGGCGTTCAGTGCTAATCTGAAAGGTGACATTGCTTGATTTTATGTCTTCTAAGACCTTATCTGAAATATAGCTTCAATCATTAGGCGCAGCATGGTAACAACCGCAGAAAAAACAAACATTGGTTACATTACCCAAATCATTGGCCCAGTTGTAGACGTTAAATTTCCCGGCGGGAAATTGCCACAAATCTACAACGCTTTGAAAATCAAAGGCACCAATGAAGCTGGACAGGAAATCAACCTCACTGTTGAAGTACAGCAATTGCTGGGCGACAACCAGGTGCGGACTGTTGCGATGAGCTCCACCGAAGGCTTAGTGCGCGGTTTGGAAGTCGTAGATACAGGCGCTCCCATCAGCGTACCAGTTGGTAAAGCCACGTTGGGTCGGATTTTTAACGTCCTTGGTGAACCTGTAGACGAAAGGGGCCCTGTAAATGCTGAGGCAACTTTACCCATTCACCGCTCTGCTCCCAAATTCACTGACCTAGAAACCAAACCTTCGGTGTTCGAGACTGGGATTAAAGTTGTTGACCTCCTAACTCCCTATCGACGCGGCGGTAAGATTGGTCTGTTCGGCGGTGCTGGTGTTGGTAAGACCGTGATCATGATGGAATTGATCAACAACATTGCTACTCAGCATGGTGGAGTATCCGTTTTTGCTGGTGTGGGTGAACGCACCCGTGAGGGCAATGACCTCTACAACGAAATGATCGAATCTGGGGTAATCAATAACGAAAGCCTCAATGATTCCAAGATTGCTCTAGTTTACGGTCAGATGAACGAGCCACCTGGAGCAAGAATGCGGGTTGGTCTTTCGGGATTGACAATGGCTGAGTACTTCCGGGACGTGAGCAAGCAGGATGTGCTGCTGTTTATTGACAACATTTTCCGGTTTGTGCAAGCAGGTTCGGAAGTATCGGCGCTACTGGGTCGGATGCCCTCAGCAGTAGGATATCAGCCCACATTGGGAACCGACGTGGGTGAACTGCAAGAGCGGATTACCTCAACTACAGAGGGTTCGATTACATCCATTCAGGCAGTGTACGTACCTGCGGACGACCTCACCGACCCCGCACCTGCTACCACCTTCGCCCACTTGGACGGTACAACAGTGCTGTCTCGCGGTTTGGCATCTAAGGGAATTTATCCCGCAGTTGACCCCCTGAATTCAACTTCCACAATGCTCCAGCCGAATATTGTCGGTGAGGAACATTACAATACTGCTCGGGCGGTGCAATCAACTCTGCAACGCTATAAAGAACTCCAGGACATTATCGCCATTCTCGGTCTAGATGAGTTGTCTGAAGATGATCGTCTGATCGTAGCGCGGGCGCGGAAGGTTGAGCGCTTCTTGTCCCAGCCGTTCTTTGTGGCAGAAGTGTTTACCGGCTCTCCTGGTAAGTACGTGAAGTTGGAAGATACCATCAAAGGATTCCAAAAGATTCTGTCTGGTGAGTTGGATGCTCTGCCAGAACAGGCTTTCTACTTGGTTGGCGATATTAACGAAGCCATCGCTAAAGCTGAAAAAATCAAAGGTTAGTCATTCGTCATTCGTCATTAGTGAGCCAGCGCAGTCTTCTCCCAAAGGGAGAGGCTTGCGCCAAGGGGGTTTCCCCCATGAGTGACTGGCGATAGCGTAGCGGTAGCGAGTCATCGAGCGTCACCCGTAAGGGTCATTAGTGCGATCGCTAATGGCTAGTGGCAAATTATAAACGACAAAGGACAAAGGACAAAGGACAAATGACATTAACCGTTCGTGTAATTTCCCCAGACAAAACAGTGTGGGATGCCCCAGCTGAAGAAATAGTTTTGCCTAGCACTACTGGGCAACTAGGTATCCTAACTGGACACGCACCACTTTTGACCGCCCTGGATACTGGTGTGATGCGAGTCCGCGCCGCTAAAAATCAGCCTTGGCAAGCGATCGCTCTTTTGGGTGGTTTTGCCGAAGTCGAAGAAAATGAAGTGACAATTCTGGTTAACGGCGCTGAACGTGGCGACAAAATTAACCTTGATGAAGCTCGTACTGCTTATAACCAAGCTGAAGCGCGGCTGAATCAAGTTGCAGGAGACGATCGCCAAGCCCAAATTCAAGCAAACCAAGCCTTTAAACGCGCCCGCGCTCGGTTTCAAGCGGCTGGCGGTTTGGTCTAATTGAACTTTCTATTTCAACTTTGTAGGTTGGGTAATATCCAACCTACAAAATATTTATTAATTTTAAAAAAATTATGCCAAGTTTAAGAAATCGAGGCAAGTCTTGGTGAAGTGTTAAGTTAACTAATTAGTTGCCCAGATGGGCACAAATTATGAAAAGCTTTTCTTCTTTACTTGGTACGCGTAAACAAAATAAGGTAGTTTGTCTTGCAGCATCTCTTGTAGCAGCTTTAGCGATCGCTGCGCCAACGTCTTTGACGAACGCTGGTAGTATTCATTCTGACAATGCTACTTCTGTAAAAATAATTACTGCAAAAGAAATCGCTTCAGCCACTGTCCAGCTAAATCAGACCAAACCAAATATTGCTCAGTTACAAGCTAGCAAAACTCAATATCAAGCTGCTGGAATTGATGCTTTTGTACTTATCCCCATCATACTTGTCGGCGGTTTAGTCATATTTGTCCCCCTATTCTTTGGCGGACTGGTGGTTATCGGCGAACGTGAAGTCGGCATTGTGGTGAGGAAATTTACTGTTTCCGGGCGCGGACTCCCCGCCGGAAGTTTAATTGCCCTTAACGGGGAAGCTGGCTTACAAGCAGATACTTTAGCTCCTGGTTGGCACTGGGGCTATTGGCCTTGGCAGTATTCTGTAAAGAAAGAGTCAGTAATTGTCGTTCCTCAGGGGGAAATCGCTTTGATTGTTGCCGCAGATGGTGAATCCAATCCACCAGAGCGGATTTTAGGCAAAATTGTAACTTGTGACAACTTCCAAGATGCTCGGAAATTTCTTAGCCAAGGCGGGGAAAAAGGGCGACAGATGGGTTTTCTCACGGCTGGTACATATCGGATTAACACCGCCCTGTTTAAAGTGATCGTGGCATCAAATGCCAGCGCTCATGGCATGACTCCAGAACAGTTGCGGGTGTACAGTTTGGCATCTGACAAAGTTGGCATTGTCACTACCTTAGATGGCGTACCAATTTCTGCTGGTGAACTCGCAGGCCCAATAATTGACGAACACAATAACTTCCAAAATGGTCAGAAATTTATTGATGGAGGTGGACGGCGAGGTTTACAAGAGCAGACCTTGCTTTCTGGTTCTTGGAACTTGAATCCTTGGTTTGTTCAGGTTGAGCAAGTGCCGATGACGGAAATTCCCATTGGATATGTCGGTGTGGTGATTTCTTTCGTGGGTAAGGCGCATCAAGATGTTAGCGGTGCAGCTTTCACCCACGGTAACTTGGTTAATCCTGGACATAAGGGTGTGTGGATCGAACCGCTATATCCTGGTAAACATCCGATTAATTCTCGGATTATGAAGATGGAGCTAGTGCCGACGACTAACATAGTATTAAATTGGTCAGATCGGACTGAACGCCACAGCTATGATGCTCAACTAGCTTCCTTGACAGTGCGATCGCGTGATGGATTTGCCTTTGATTTAGAAGTAGCACAAATTATCCATGTGGGTGCTTTAGATGCCCCGAAGGTGATTTCTCGCGTCGGTGCAATGCAAAATTTAGTAGACCATGTATTAGAACCGACTATCGGTAATTATTTCCGCAACTCAGCCCAAAACTGTACTGTACTAGACTTTCTGACTGCTCGGAGTGAGCGACAAACTGAGGCTGCTGAGTATATTAAAACAGCTTTACGGGCTTATGACGTGCAAGCGATCGACACTCTGATTGGTGATATTCAGCCACCAGCATCACTAATGCAGACACAGACAGACCGGAAAATTGCTGAAGAAGAACGCAAGACTTATGAAGTCCAGCAAATGGCGCAAACCCAACGGCAGCAACTTGTCCGGGAAACGGCACTGGCTAATATCCAGCAGGAAATGGTGAAATCGGAGCAGAGTGTACATATTGCTGACCTAAAAGCCCAAGCCCAAATCAAGCAGGCGAATGGTGAAGCTGAGGGGACAAAACTCCGGGCAATTGCTGAGGCTGAAGGTATTCGTGCCACAGGTAACGCTAAAGCTGAAACCTACCGCGCTGGTGTGGAAGCCTTGGGATCACAAGGTTATACGGCTATGCAACTAATGCAGATTATAGGCGATCGCAATGTCCGCTTGATTCCAGATGTCTTAGTTGGCAGTAATGGCAGCAATAACGGCTTAGTAGATGGGTTACTATCGATGATTTTATGGAATCAAACTGGTAAGGGTGAATTCACACCAACACCTTTGCATCCCCAACCGATAGTTACCAAAGCACAACCAACCGCAGACAACGGTTTTCCACCTATAGTTGTGAATTTTCCAGGGGATAAGTAAGTTGGGAGAATAGAACCAAAGTTTGTAAAGTTTAGGAAAAGGCGAAAAAAAGGAAAAGATTTAAAGTTTTTTCCTTTTTCCTTTATTTAGACAACTGGATGTGATCTCACGCAGAGGCGCCCAGACGCAGAGAGTAAGAGTTTAAAAGAGCGAATTTTTAAATTTCATACTTCAATTCAGCAAAGCCAAGAAGCATTCAATCCTCATCATCAGGCAAGTTTTCTATTTCCTCAGCAATTAGTATCTGAAAATCTTCGTCACAATGATTATGCAGATGAACGGCAGCAGCTAGGAGTTCTGCCAGAATCTCAGCTTGTTGGGTAGCAGTTAAACCCGTTAACTGTAATTGGTTAACCAAGGCTTGCACTTTCATGCATTCTGTACTTAATTCAGCAATCAAGATACTGAGGGTTGAATTCGTGACTGGAAGAGGGCGATCGCTAATCTGCATATTCATTGTCCCAATCTTTTACGCGCTTGTTGGATTGCCTTGTCAAAGGCACGAATCTCTTTTTCCCAATGCTTAATTAAACCTTCGTCAGGAAAACTCTTCTGTGATTCCAGTCTAATCTTTTCTTGATGTTCAGTAATTCTTTGAGTTAAAGATTCAATTGACTTTTGATGGTGCCTCTTACTCATTACTCCGAACGATAGGCAACGCGGAGACTTTGGACTAAAATCACCAGAGATGCGATCGCCATTAACCCGCCCCAAAACCAGTAAGGTAAAAGCAAATACCTCTGCATTTGCGCTGTATCAGAGAGTCCAAGAGGGCCAGCAGACCTACTAAATAGATAATCAAGTTGATGGTACGTACTTACACAAGCTTGTACACCCAGAAATTGAATAACAAATCCCTGTGCCCAACGAGGTGCTTTCAGGGCGATAGCTAAGATTATTAAACCCAGCAAGGGAATTGCCACCAATCCAAACCAGGAACGTACCCAAATTAATGTTGAAAATAGCAAAAAACTCCCTAAAATTTTTAAACTCAGGGAAGCTGTTTTGAAACTGCGAGAAGCTAAAATCAAAGCTGCACCGGCAAGAGGCGGCCCCATTGGCCCGGCTGCTGCAACCATTGCTGGGCCAATTGGCCCCAATGACGACCGGATGCCATAAGTTGCAACACCAGAACCATTGCTAAAAATTTGTAATTTTTGAAACTGTCCCCCTAATAAGACTGCCATTAAGCCGTGACCCATTTCATGAAACCAGGTTGCCAGGATCGTAAATGGGTATAAGATGTAATCACCTCCTGGTAGTTGCCACAGTAAAGCAGTTGCGATAGCTGCTGCAATGAGCCAGGTTAGCCCCATGCGTTCAACAACTGGCGGGGCTTCTTTGGTGAGCAAGGTTTCAAAATTTTTGCTTGGTTCCCTCATAGGTCACTCAATTTTAGATTTTAGATTTTAGATTTTAGATTGCCTTAATATAGGAATTTGGGGATATTCGATTTTGGATTTTAGATTATCCCTTCTATCCAAAATTTGCAGCCTATTTTCATCCATCTTAGTTTAATTATTAAGGTAATGGAGTTGCTGAACAGTGCAACAATTCACACCTCAAAGCGACGGCTATTGACTATGGCGCTATTAAGAACAACATAGTTATCCGTCGCTTGTCTGATGCGGTTCATTCGTTTCTCCTCCAAAATGGATACCGGAGGATAAGCTGAAATTGCCTAGACTGATGTCACAATTGATAGAGAATCAGTTAAGCAAGTTGAAACAGGAATGTCATCAAGTCTCCTTTACCCAAACTGATGCGATCGCCTGGTCGCAAACGATGACGATTCCCCGGTAAAAGCGGCGAATTATTAATGTAAGTACCATTAGAACTCCCCACGTCTTCAACATAGTGAGCGTCTCCCTCAATGCGAATATCTGCATGAATCCGCGAGACGATTTCTGAATTGGGAAATCCTGAAACATCTATATCTGGGGGAATCCGATCATTGGGTTTGCCAATATGAATCACAGAGACATTTTGCGGCAATTCGATTAACTGATCGCTTTGAACGTAGATTAACCGCGCTGTAAGCTGCTGTAGTTGCGTTCTGGCGGCAGTTGCAGTTGGTGCTACTGGCGGGGGTGCTTCGGCTTCAAAGGCTGGCGCTGGTTCCAAAGGTGGTGGAGTAGGAATACTTTGTACAGAGACTACGGGTTGATCTGGGACGGTTGGCGCTGGTTCTGGGGAGCTGCTTTCTGTAACAGATACCTGTTGCGAAGCTACTGAGGGAACTGCCATCTCTGTTGGTGGTAAAAATGAGCCAGAGGGATGAGAGTTAGTAGATTCGCTTATTCCCAAGGCATCTGGTTGTAAAAGTTCTAACAGTGGATCGGGTGGAACTAAGGGCGGTACTTCCACAGAAATATCGGGAGTAACTGTTGCAGCTACCGGAGTATGAACGTGTGGAACTCCCGATGAGTGGAGGTTATAGCCACACTGACCGCAGAATGCAGCATCTGCCTGCACAGTTGCCCCACAACTGGGACAGTTAGTAGTCGCGGGTAACGGTGTATAGCAAGCTTCACACTGGACAGCCCCATCAGGGTTGGGATGATTGCAATTAGGGCAGACGATCATCGATATTTAGCCTTTGTTCAAGATCATCATAAATATAGGTAGGACTAGCAAGCAGAAGGCGGCCCTAGCTTTAGATTCTAGCAATTACTGCTGATGGAACGATGAATTGGACGCTCTTAGGCGGGGAAGGGGAGTAGGGGAGTAAGAATTTTAGATTTTAGATTTTGGATTTTAGATTAAAGAATTGAAATTTAATCCAAAATCCTCAATCCAAAATCTAAAATTGAATTGCCCAATGCCCAAGTTCAATGTTGAAGTTCCAAACCTGCTGCCGCATCCAGCAGCCACCAAAGTTCTCCTTGGGGCTGAATTAAGCGGGATGGGTAAGTGAAGTCATCGGCTACAGGTGCAAAGACTTGCGCCAAAGCTGGTCGTTTATTAGCACCAGTAACCAGAAAAATCACGCTGTGAGCGGAGTTGATGAAGGGGTATGTGAAAGTTATCCGCAGGTTTCCGTCTTTGTTACCCACAGTAACTAGGCGATCGCTTACTTTGAGAGCCTCTGTGTGGGGAAACAAAGATGCAGTATGTGCATCATCACCCATTCCTAATAATACTACATCCAACGAGGGAAAGGCGACTCCAGAAGAATTGAAAAATTCTTTGAGCTGTTGTTCATACTTAGCAGCAGCCAGTTCTGGATTGGCTTCCAAAGTCGGTACAGGGTGAATGTTAGCTGCCGGGATATCAACGTGATCTAGCCACGCACGCCGTGTCATTAGTTCATTGCTATCGGGATGATCTGATGGTACGTAACGCTCATCCCCCCAGAATAGATGAATTTTATCCCAAGGTAGTTTTTGATTAGCGATCGCTTCATATAACGGCTTAGGTGTACTGCCGCCAGATAAGGCAATAGTAAACTGCCCACGCTGCTCAATGGCAGTTTCTAACTTGGACAGAATCAATTCTAGCGCTCGTGCAACCAGCGCTGGCTTATCCGATAGAACTTCAACGGTTTTGTTCATGGCTTCTTCATCATATTACTCGCTTCCAGCAATACAATACCGAACTTATTGCAATCCCATTTTTAACTTTTGAAACATTTAACATCGTGGATTAGATAGGGTTGAAAAATGTAGACGCACCTGATCACCTTCAACGGTAAGTTGACAGTAGTTAGTATGATTAACTACATCTCAATGACTATTTTTATTTACACCCAGTTACTTGATACTTTGTTGATTAACGCCACAGAGGATATATTTATTAATTCTTATTAAAAATTAATAAAACTAATTAATCACTTCATTTTGCACTGGGTAATGAGATATTATCAATCTCCCACAAACAGGGCTTCCCAGTCAGCGATCGCTTCGCGTTGGGCAATTAACAATTCCTGAATTCCTTTTTGAGCGACATCTAGCAGCTGATCCAATTGAGTGCGGCTGAAGCTGCCTTCTTCGGCTGTTCCTTGGACTTCAATGATTCCCAGGTGTTGATTCATTACCACATTAAAATCTACTGTTGCAGCCACATCTTCAATATAATTGAGATCCAAAAATGGCTCTCCCTCCAGTAATCCTACGGAAACTGCTGCTACCTGTCCACACAGAGGCGATCGCTCCAACACCCCCTGCTGCAACAATTTAGAAATCGCATGAGCCAACGCCACAAAAGAGCCTGTAATAGCCGTTGTCCGAGTTCCAGCGTCTGCTTGTAAAACATCAGTATCCACAGTCAGAGTGCGTTCTCCCAATGCCTCAAAATCCACTGCTGCACGTAAGCTGCGTCCAATTAGACGTTGAATTTCTTGCGTCCGTCCAGATAATTTCAATAATTCCCTTTCTTGGCGTTTTTGAGTAGCAGATGGTAACATCCGGTACTCAGCTGTTAACCAGCCTTTACCAGTTCCTTCGAGAAACTTCGGAACTCCTTGAGTAACGCTAACAGTACAAAGTACTTGAGTATCACCGCATCTTGCGAGAACAGAACCGGGAGCAAAGCGGGTGAAATTAGGGTAAAAGCTGATCGGACGTAGTTCGTAGGGAATCCGACCGTCTGGACGCTGCCAAGCCATTGGAGTTGCCTCAAGTTTTACAATACTGCCTTAAGGTTACCTTAGTGTTGCAAATCATCATTTTAAGGGTATTGGGCAATTCAATTTTGGATTTTGGATTTTAGATTTTGGATTAAATTCCAATCTAAAATCCAAAATCGTTCGACTGAACGCTCACGACAAGTCTAAAATCTAAAATTCTTACTCCCCTGCTCCTTTTCTAAGGAACTGCAAGCAGAGTCAAAATACTTTGCTGCACCATCTCTGGTGACTGGTCGCCGTCGATGGTCAACAAGCAGCGACGACGGTCGTAATATTCTAAGATGGGAATGGTGCGATCGTAGAATAATTCTACACGGCGTTGCACGATTTCGGGTTGGTCATCTGGTAGCGATCGCCCCAAGGATCGATTAACCATGACTGCTTCCGGCACTTGGAGATAAATTGCCCAATCTAGCTTTTGCCCTAAATTATCCAACAAAAAATCTAATTCTTCAGCTTGGAAGGCAGTACGGGGATAGCCCTCTAACACCCAATCGTAGTCAATATCTGGTTGTCTGAGGCGAATTCGGATCAATTCAATGATCATTTCATCTGGAACCAACTCCCCTTTTTGCATATAGGGCTGTGCGTGGTAACCTAGTTCATTCAAGCTAGCGTAAACCGAAAGAGAAATCCGGGGGTCGGCTTCTGACCATTGGAACTCCTGGAGGAGCTTATCGCCAGATATCGCTTTCCGTAAAATCTCTCCTGTAGAAATTAGAGGAAGATCAAAGTATCTGCAAAGCTTTTGTGCTTGAGTACTTTTACCCGATCCTGAACCTCCCAGAATCACCAATCTCACAAAAATTCACTCCTCATCCTGTTAAATTCACCACTTGCTAAGTTTGTTTTGCCCAAACAACCGGAAAATCTAACATTTAGCGATTTTCAGACGTTATGCCCAGCTTTTTTAAATAATTGGAACTCTAACTTATATGTTTTAATTTTTACAACTACTTTCAGGGAAAAAACGAAAATAACTCTTGACTTTAGCACAAACGTAGTGTTTGACTAAGAATGCAATTTGCCAAATCCACCACACCTGTGAAAAACAGATTGATTATACAGGCAGATTTGTAACAAGTACCGCCAGAACAAACCTTTAATTTATTGTAACTTTTTGAACTTTACCCTATGGTTGCCCAGCTAGAAACCCCAAGTATAAATTCAACCCTTACCTTACCATATCCAGTTGAAGGACTAGTGCAAGTTTTCACTAGCTCCCATCGCAATTTTTTTACGAGCGTTATAGCTCAATCACTGAGAATAGCTGGACAAGGAACGCCAGTATTAATAGTACAGTTCCTCAAAGGAGGTATTCGTCAAGGACAGGAACATCCCATACAACTAGGACAGAATTTAGATTGGATTCGCTGTGATTTGCCTCGTTGTATTGATACACCGCATTTAGACGATACGGAAAACCAAGCTTTACAAAAGCTGTGGCAGTATACACAACAGGTAGTGTGTGAGAGTAAATATTCTCTCGTTGTCTTAGATGAGTTAAGTTTAGCGATCAACTTTGGTTTAATTCCTGAAACGGAAGTTTTAGCGTTTCTGACAAAACGCCCTCCCCAGGTTGATATCATTCTTACAGGGCCAGAGATGCCGAAATCTCTCTTGGATGTAGCAGATCAAATTACAGAGATCCGTCGAAGTCATCGACCCTAAACAAAATACTCAATTCAGGATATCCTAGTAATTCGGTTTGAATTAGCGTGAAGTTGTGATTAAAAACGATATCTGGATTACTGAAATGGCTCAACAGGGTTTGATTTCGCCCTTTGAGCCAAGCTTAATACGTCACCTTGAGAATTTACCTGTAATTTCATTTGGTCTTAGCAGCTTTGGCTATGACATCAGGCTATCACCAGATGATTTTCGCATTTTTAGGCATATTCCAGGCACTGTAGTAGATCCTAAGAATTTTAATCCTGAGAACTTGGAGCGAACAGAACTCCATACAGATGTTAATGGCAAATACTTCATTCTGCCTGCCCACTCCTATGGCCTTGGGGTTGCCCTTGAAAGGCTGGAAATACCAGATAATATTACAGTAATTTGTATAGGTAAGAGTACTTATGCTCGTTGTGGAATAATTGCAAATGTTACTCCAGCCGAAGCTGCTTGGCGCGGTTATTTGACACTAGAGTTATCCAACGCTTCTAGCGCTGATTGCCGCATTTACGCTAGTGAAGGAATAGTACAATTGATGTTTTTGGAGGGAGAACCCTGCGCTGTTAATTACGAAGCACGCCAGGGTAAGTATCAAGACCAGCTAAAGGGTGTAACTCTAGCTAAGGTTTAAGCTTCAAAAGAATTATTTAATTTTCTCTCTGCTTTATTTAGGGAATTTTTGTACATCCTGTTGCTGTACAGACTGTAAAATCTGTACAATTTGAACTCCTGTTAAAAATATAGTTGCGATAGTTAGAATAATAGTAAAATAGATTTGATTTGTCTCAACAAAATCTTTAAGTCTACTTAAGACATCCTTTCTAGAGTTTCCAGCAATTCTTTTAGATCCTTTCTGATAAGGAATAACTCCTTCTTTGACATCAATTACATAAAGTGTACAAAAAACTTGTCCTTTCTTAAGTTCAATGTTTCTTTTACCTAAATTGAAAACTGTAATGGAAAGTTTTCCTTGGTATCCAGGGTCTATCTTGGATGATGTATTAGATAAACCATGTTGCAAAAGAGATACTTTTGGAACTACATGACCAAATCTAGATTTGGGGAATTTCACTTCTTCGGCTGTCTCAATAATGACAGTAGCCCCTGGTTGAAGAGATATTTTGCCGTTATCCAACAAATCAGTTTTACCAAAGTCTCTGTGATCTCTGTACTCATCACCAACTTTTAAATCATAAGTTGCATTGCTAGACTCTGTATTACGAATTTGTTTGGTGTCAAGATTTAGTATAAAAATTACGTCTCCTTCAAGACCACCAGCTTTTTCATACTCTTCGGTAGTCTCTACAACTGTTTTGTTACTACCATCCAATATAAACGGAATAACACTCATCTTTTTGCCGATATTAAAAAACTGTCATCTATTATACTGTTATATTTAGTAACCTTACTCTATCAAACAGAATCCAAGAATAAAAAACTGTGCCATAAACTACGTAATGTAGCCATGTAAATACTAGGAGTAACTAAAAATTGTTACACTGTCTAAATTCTAAGCAATTCAATTGATATTCGTGAATACTAAGTTGTAGCGATTGGGGCGATGCGGACATGATCAAAGCACACGAGCCAACTTTTTTTATGATGAGGATTCCTACGATTTGAATATCCATCATCCTGCAAAAGTCTATATGAGATAGTCTAAACCTTCATCGCACTTTTAGCCAAACCTGTAAATCAACCAAACTAGTAAAATCTAACAGTGCTTCACTCAAATCTTCCAGCACAGGCAAAGGTAAACCAGAAATTGAGGAGCGTATTTCTTCAGAAAGTTCCCCAAATCGCTTAGTCAATTGCCGGAGAATAAGATTAGCTGTTGCTTCCTCACGTCCTTCCTCACGTCCTTCCTCACGTCCTTCCTCACGTCCTTCCTCACGTCCTTCTTCTTTAATTTCTCGGTAAACTCGCGTTTCCTTAAGCGTGATTCCTAGCATAGACTCTACCTCCGCTTGAGTTAATTGTTCAAATCTATACACCATGATCGTCGTTATTAATTCAATTATGGCGCGACTCGATGGTGATAGCATTTCTTGAGTGGTTCTTGTTAACAAATACCTTGCTTCTTCTGGTGCTTGTTCTTCATCCACTGTAGTTAATACCATCAGCGCCACCCATATAGGTAATTGACGGATATACCCTAATTCATCTAAATACACCCGATGTACTTGTCCGCCCTTTAGCAATGAGCGATGAGGATGAATATCGCTTTGTTCGATACTGCGCGACGGGTAAATTATCACTGCTTGCCAGTCGCTAAATCTGGAACGGTTGCGGTAAAAATATAACGAAGATTCAGCCCATACTCTCTCATAAAGTTGTTCATCTTTTTGGAACTGCACCTCGCAAAAATATACAACTCCAGCACCATCACTTTCAGGTGGTAGAAATACTCCGTCAATTTCAAATTTCGGTTCTTTAACGGCGACTGAATCAAAACGATAACTATCTGCATTATTTGGAGGATTTGCCAGTAGTTCAAACAGCAAGGTGGGAGACTGTTGAAACAGTTTATAAAATATTGAGTCTCGACGCATGAAAGCATTTTACTAATTTTTTATAAGAAGAATTCAGGAGCGGAGCCGGAGGCGCTCGCGGCTTGGCGTCAGAATTCAGTATGAATTGCCCCAAAATTATGATTATGGTGCTAATCTTGCCTTACCTAGACGCTGCTTTTCATACCATTGTGCGATCGCAGGCGCCCAATTTTCAAAATGAGGCCACATCATTTCACACAACTTTTGAATTTCAAGTTGAGCATCTTTCTTATTTCTCAGGTCACAAAAATGCAAGAAAGACCTTAAATTGAAACTAACTACAAAATGCTGGCGATAATCAAAAGGCACTTTACCTCTTGCGTGTTCTTCAGACATTCCACCCTCAAAATCAGCTTTATATCGTTTAGCTGCTTCTAGACACCATTGCAAATCTGCTGCTCTTTGCTCTGGTGAATAATAGTATTTTTTGCCTTGTCTATCAGTGTAAGAACCAACGGGACGTAAATAAAAAACATCTTCTATGTCTTTTTTATCTTCTAATACATCAATAAATTGGTTGCCTGTGTACCTAAAAGACTGAACATCAAATGATACTCCCACACGATGAGTACGAGCCTGCTGCATGACGCTGTGGGGAAAGTAGCCACAGTTAAAAACAATCTGGGGATGCTCTAAAGGCCCATAGTGTCCCCTCTCACCCGCTAAAAGTCGCTTAACAATAACTTCGCCACTTTGTGACTCTGAGGGCCAGGAGTCGCGCTCATCAAACACGAACCCATCAGTATAGTCCTGGTGCATCGCGGCATAAATCACCTGCTGGGGGTTTGGTGTTTTGGCAATAACCTCTACTCGAAATCGATGCATTAGTTGTTGGGGAATGGATTTGTGACTGAAAGTGCTGATGAAGAAGTGGAGCCTGTTGGTTAGACATGGCTTTGAACTCGATCCATCATATCTCTGGCTTGGACTTCTACTTGAGCAGATTAAGATACTTTACAAATATTAATAATATTGTTACAGCTATTCAAATAACAGAGAAGACAGGGAAAAATCCATCCGTACAAACACTGCTATAATTGAATTCAGTAGTACTTTAGCAATGATTGTTTTTGTCTCTCTGATAGCATTAGAAGTATTGACAGGACACGGTATCATTGGTGTTTTGACAAGTCTGTAAAAAATAATTTTTGTAACATAACTCTCAGCAAAGCGGTAAATTTACCGTCTCTTATATTTATGGAAAACTTAGTGGTAGAGTAAAAATATACTGATAGCAAAAGCCGTTATCAGCGTAAAAATATAGGGTGAACTATGGCTTTAACTGCTTCAACTATGCTCCCGCTTGGCACAAAAGCACCAGATTTTCATTTACCGGAAGTGGTATCTGGAAAGGCAACTTCACTTTCCACCTTTGCAAATAAAAAAGCACTCTTGGTAATGTTTATTTGTCGGCATTGCCCATTTGTAAAGCACGTCCAACAAGAATTAGCGCAGTTAGGAAAAGATTATTTTACAAGTGATTTAGCGATCGTTGCGATCAGTGCTAATGATGCAAAAAATTACCCAGATGATGCGCCAGAGTCGTTACAAGCATTTGCCACAGAACTAGGGTTTAATTTTACCTTATGCTACGACGAGAGCCAAGAAACGGCGAAGGCTTACACAGCAGCTTGCACACCAGATTTTTTTGTATTTGATGGCGAACGCCAACTTGTTTATCGGGGACAATTAGATGATAGCCGCCCCAGTAATGGTAAACCTGTAACAGGCGCAGATTTACGCGCAGCCATTGAAGCAGTGCTAGCGGGTAAACCTGTTACAAGCGAGCAAAAGCCGAGTGTTGGTTGCAATATTAAATGGAAACCTGGAAACCAACCCAATTATTTTGGTTGAAAGAGATTAGGGATTAGGGATTGGGTATTAGCTGAAATTCAATCCCCACTCCCTAATTCCCATGACTATCAATGTTTAATTTCTAAATTAAGGATGTAGCGTCCTAGCTGGACTTTTTCTGACCACAATTCATATTCCAGTCGTAAATGCTCTGGTAAAGGGTGTCCATTGAGAGCTAAACTACTAGTAAAATTCCGTAAACGAATAGGATCGTTAGATTGCAATGACTCAGTTGGCAACCAGTAACGACTAATACCATAAACACCCTTTTCCCAGAAGTGACGGTAACTCACTTGAGCATTACCTTGCATAGTCATGATTACCCGGTAAGGGGAAATCTCAAGCCACAAAATTCTGGGACTGTTGGGGGCGCAAGCTTTGCTCGTAGTTTGGGAAACTGTGTCCTTTGGACTGAGGACACTTTCTACTTCACAGCTAATTAGGGGCGGTGCAGTCAACAGTAAATGGAACCGATTAGTGTCTTTTTGATACAATGTCCCGGCAGTTTCGACAACAGACCAGATTGGTAAATCAGTGGAAATAAGCGATAAGCACACGGGCTTGCGGTGATGGGTCAGCATGAGAGCAATAAAAGCTAAAAGCTATGAACAAAATGAAATGAATACTAAGGGTCTAATAAGTCGGGGTAAGAAACTAAATAGTAAAACAGGCTTAATATAGCGGTTATCGATTGGATGAGAACACCAAAATCCTTGCTGTCAAATCATTTCAGCAAAGTTTTTGTATCTCACTCAACTGCACACCGCTATATTAACTGAATTCGCTGATTTGTTAAGCTACACAAATCTGGATAGAAATAGGTAGGATGTGAGCTTAGACAGTAAAAACGGTGCTTTTTCTAGAGAGAGCTAATTCGTAAGTAAAGCTTGTAAATATTCTAAGGCTATAGCCTCAAAACAGTATGAGTCGTTGTAGATGCTAAGAAACCTTCTTGAGGGAGACTTACCGTAAATTTTAGTAAGTTTTATACAGCAAAAAGCGATAGGATACTAGGGAGTAAGTAACCAGCAACGGCAAATGAAGTCGGTGATAAACTTCTGATGTATTCAAAAGCCAGTGTATCCTAATGTCAGCTTCTGTTATAACCGTAGAAACTCAAGAAAACCTTTCTCACAAGTTAATTATTCAGCGACCTTATTTTGGGATTTTGGGCTATCTTTACAGAATCGCATCCAAGTGCCTGCGGATAAATAAATCTATCTCTTGCCGTACTTTGATGTTGGACGCTTTAATTCAAGTAGGACTTACGCAAACAATAGCTGAAACCCTGATTTTTAGGTAGGGGCAATTCATGAATTGCCCCTACCCCGTGTAGTTTTGCGTAAGTCCTATCAAGGTAAAACCGAAATTCAAGGACTTCTCTTAGCTCGACTTTATCCAAATCAAAGAAGCTAAACTTCGTTATTTGGCAAAAACTCTGGTTTTTGGGTAAAAACTTTTTCCATCGTCACTGATTTGAGGTGAAATCGAAAAAGTAAAACCAGAATCCCATAAAGGTTTTAGCATCAGGTTTCGCGTTTCATAAAAATGGATAAAGTCGAGATGAGAATCTGGAAACAAGATTTTCATATCACATCCGAACGATTACAAAATCGGCAATAAGTAAATGAACAAAAATATTTACAGTAATTGCAAGCAAAGCGTCTCTAAGAGTTGCAATCCCAACCCTTAGAGACGCTCTGCGAACGCGCGTTTAGCGCAACGACATTGTGTAATTAATTCTGTCCGAAACTACTTATTAAGCAAATACTTGCTCACGGTCGTGGGGTGCATCAAAATCAATCAGCGGCCCTTTTGGAACGATGCGAGTTGGATTAACCTGGGGATGGCTTTTATAATAATGCCGTTTAATGTGGTCAAGGTTGCAAGTTTCCTTAACTCCCGGCAGTTGGTAAAGTTCTTTGAGATAATTCCACAGATTAGGATAATCTACAATTCGGCGTAAGTTGCATTTGAAATGCACATAATAAACCGTATCAAAGCGAAACAGAGTAGTGAACATACACCAGTCTGCTTCAGTAATTTGATCCCCACAGAGATAGCGTTGATTTCTTAATATTTTTTCCCAATAATCAAGAGCCGCGAATAATTCCGTTACCGCTTCATCATAAGCCGACTGAGTAGTAGCAAATCCTGCACGGTACACACCGTTATTTATTGGTTGATAAATTGCATCAATCGTCTCGTCAATTACTTTTTGCAAATGTTCTGGATAAAAGTTGATATTTTGTTTAGCGAAAGCATTGAATTCGGTATCAAACATCTGAATGATTTCGCGCGATTCATTATTGACAATTGTCCCTTTTTGGGTGTCCCATAAAACTGGAACTGTCACCCGTCCACTATAGTCGGGGTCAGCCTTCAGATAAAGTTGCCAAAGATATTGAGTACCGTTGACTGTATCGGGAATGCACCCTGGTTCATCGCCAAATTCCCAGCTATTTTGATCAATTTCCGCAGCAACTACCGATAAACCGATGACATCTTGGAGTCCTTTCAACTGACGGATAATTGCAGTGCGACATGCCCAAGGACAAGCCCAAGAAATATACAAATGATAGCGCCCAGGTTCAGCTTTTAATCCACTAGAACTATCGGCTGTAATTTGACTACGAAAAGTTGTTGATGGACGAACAAACCTACCTTTAGAGTCTTCTTGTTCTCGTTCAGATAGCCACTTACCATCTTTTAAGATTCCCAAACCCATAATTATCTCCTTAGTCAATAATTAGTAGCTTTTGACTATTCAGCATTGAGGATTTTTGGTACTTTGAAAAATTCACCTTCCTGTTCAGGTGCACTGTTGAGAATGCTTTCCCGGTCAGGATAGGGTTGCAACTCATCCTCACGTGTGATATTACTGACATCAATTGCCCGTGTTGTTGGGGGTACATTACTGACATCAAGTTCATTCAACTGTTGGATATAATCCAGAATATTTCCCAACTGGGTAGTGAATTGTTCCTCTTCTTCTGGAGTCAATTCTAAACGAGCAAGATTAGCTACTTTGTGAACTTGTTCTTGGTCAATCATATTTTTTTGGTTAGGAGTTAGGAGTTAGGAGTTAATGATTCATAATTCATAATTCATAACTCCTCACTTTTAGAAGAATACGTCAATTTGCGATCGCCCAGTGGTTTTTAACCAGTTTTGGGCTTCGATGTAGTTATTGGGAGCCATGCGAATAGCTCGAATCCAGTAGTCTGCTGCTTGGTCAAACAGTGCCTCGCCAGCGTCGTTATCACCAGATTCTTTTGCCTTCTCGCCTTGGTAATGATAAATCACGGCGATGTTGTTCAAGGCTTGTGGTAGGCGTGGGTTTAACTCAACTGCTTGGTGATACAGTTCTAAAGCTTTGTGGTGGTCGCCATTGCTGGCATAGATTAGCCCCATATTATAGAGAATATAGCCGCGATCGTTGGTGTCTTCCTCTAGTGTTAAAGCTTCTTCATAATAATCCAAGGCCTCGGCATATTCCCCCTCTGCTTGGGCTGACATACCATCTCGATAATAAACAAACGCTTCTTTAGCTTTTTTGTTGGCTGGCAGGAGCTTTAAGATGATATCCGCCATCACTGTAAAGGACTTGTCAACAAAATTATCGTTTTTTTGTGTTCTTGGCATATTTGTTTCTGGGTATTGGGCATGGGGCACTTGTACTGAGCGTTGCCGTTGGCGCAGCCTCTGTCTGCGACACGCTACGCGAACGGAGAGAAGTATTGGGCATGAGGCATTGGGCAATAATCAATAGTTTTTCTTCCCTGTTTCTCCATCTCCCTCATCTCCCCAATCCTCTAGCACACTCAATAGCTAATTTAACTGATTTGTGGGGGCATTCTGATCACTGAGGGGTATGATGCACTGCGGACTATTATGTCGAGAGTTGTTTACCAACGTGCTAACTGGATAAGCAGTCATTGCTGGCGCTGGATAAGGACGCAATAGCTGTTGTAAGATTTGGGGCGTTTGCACTTGGGAATCTAGCCATAAATCGTAATCTTGCGGCTCTAGAATCACTGGCATCCGCTCGTGGATAGGTTGGAGTAATTCGTTGGCTGCCGTTGTCAAAATTGTACAAGAGATTATTTCCTCGTTAGCAGGCGTTCCCGCTTCTCCTGTCGGAGACGCTACGCGAACGGGTTGCCGTAGGCATCGCCATCTCTCCCACAAACCTGCAAAACCGAAGGGTTGCCCATCTTGAAGACGAAAATAAAACGGCTGCTTCTTACCTTGCTGCCGTTGCCACTCATAAAAGCCATCAGCTAGCACTAAACAGCGTCGATGCTTAAAAGCTGACCGAAAAGCGGGTTTTTCGGCAACAGTTTCTGCTCTAGCGTTAATCAGCTTTACCCCCATCCTTGAATCTTTTGCCCATGAGGGAATTAACCCCCAATGCAACTGCTTAAATTCACGCTTTTCGCTTTCAGGGTTTTGTAACACTGTGGCCACCATTCGCGTAGGTGCGATGTTATATTCAGCTGCTAAATCCTGAACTTCTTGAACATGGAAAACTTGAGCTAAAGCTGCTGCCGACTGGTTTAGAGTAAATCTTCCACACATACTTTTATTCTCGACCACTAACTAAACATCTCAATTTAGAAATAAATAATACTTTTTTTATTTTTTAGGATAATTTTGTGTAGTACTCAGAAGGTAAATATAAAAAAAATATCCGGTTTTTGGAAAATCTTTTGGTAAAATATTGTACTTTGAACTTTTACTTACCAACATTTTATTAACTGTATTTTAGCATGGAACTACTGCGTTTGTACGATTTTTTACCTTGTGGTAATGGTTATAAAATCCGTCTTTTATTGACACAACTAGGTATGCCTTTTGAGAGGGTAGAGCTTAACATCTTGAAAGGCGAGACTCGAACACCAGAATTTTTAAGTAAAAATCCCAACGGGAAGGTACCTGTTCTGGAAATCGAGCCAGGTAAGTACTTGGCAGAATCAAATGCCATTTTGGTGTATCTGAGTGAATACACAGAATTTTTACCCTATGACCGCTTTTTACGAGCGCAAGTGTTGCAATGGTTATGTTTTGAACAGTATAGCCATGAACCTTTTATTGCTACATCAAGATTTTGGATTTCTATTTTAGGTAAAACTGAAGAATATAGTGCAGCTATAAAGCAAAAACATGAAGTAGGTTATGCAGCATTTAGCTTGATGGAAAAACATTTAAGTTCTCACACTTTTTTTGTGGGAGAGCGTTACACGATTGCTGATATAGCCTTGTTCGCTTCCACTCATATAGCTGATGAAGGTGGGTTTAATTTGACACAATTTCCTGCTATCCAAGCATGGATAGAAACAGTCAAATCCCAGCCAAGGTATATCAGTATTACACAAGCATAATTCGGTTTTGCGAGTTTCTTTCGGGGAGCACTGCTGCTGTAATAACTGGAAGTCTAAAATTTCTGAAGATTCAGGTAGCGTCAGATTTTTGCTTTCAAGAGTGCAATTTAATTCGGCTAAAATATCTTTGATTGGAGTATCAATCATAGTATTTATCCAAAAAATTGCATAGGCAAAGCCCACTGTTCGCGTAGCGTCTGGCAGAGAATGTATCACAGCTAGGATTTTTCAGTCAGAGAAGTGTCAAAATACTCCTAGATAATTTTTAAGCAACTGGTTATCATCTTGCAATGACTCATTCTACTGATATCGCCACCTTAGCCCGCTGGATGGCGGCTGACTTTAGCAATCAAGAACAAGCTTTTGAAAATCCCCCTTTTTATGCCCACATTCGCGTGTGTATCCGTCCCTTACCTTTGGAACTATTCTCTGGGGTGAGCTTGTTTCTCGAACAAGCTTATGATTTTATGCTCAATCAACCCTACCGGATGCGGGTAATGAAGTTGATTCAGGCAGAAAACCATATTGTCATCGAACACTACACAATTAAAGAAGAACAAAAGTTTTATGGCGCATCCCGTGACCCCGAACGCCTAAAAGTCTTATCCCTTGACCAACTGGGAAAAATGACAGGTTGCAACATGGTTGTAGAGTGGACAGGTCAGAGCTTCAAAGGTAAAGTTGAACCTGGTAAAGGTTGTATTGTCATTCGTGACGGCAAAAATACTTATCTGGATAATGAATTTGAGATTGACGCTGAAAAATTTTTCAGCCTTGATAGGGGAAGGGATTTAGACACCAATGAACATCTTTGGGGGTCTATCGCTGGACCATTTCACTTTGTCCGTTGGGGCAGTTTTGCTGATGAAGTGAAGGTGTAACAAGTTAGGAGTTAAGAGTGAGAAGTTAAAACTCATAACTCCTGATTTTTATAATATCCTATAGCAGTTAATAACATTGGACGAAAATAAGGAACTTGCTCAACCCAAGCTTTGCATCTGCTATTGGCATACAGCTTCAGCAGGCGAAAACCAGGAAGTTGTTGGTCAATCCTCAGATATAAATTAGATGCTTTGTATTTTAGGACACTCGTAAGCCGGAGTGTAAATACTTGACTATATCAATCATTTTATGTACTTTATATACTCAGTGATAGTATCTCTCTAGATGCAAAGAGGCTATTAATTTCTGATTGGTAAGAAGCTGAAAAATTTCTTCACTTAGAGGATGCAAATTTAGGTAAGATATTGGTAATATAGAAATTCATGGGTATGGCGGCATAGCCAAGTGGTAAGGCAGAGGTCTGCAAAACCTCCACCCCCGGTTCAAATCCGGGTGCCGCCTTTAGTCTTTTAAGACAATTCAAAATCACATAAAAGGCTTTTTTGATAGCTAAAGTTATTGCCTTGTATGCTTATATCTCTCTATAACCTTTAGCGTCCTCTATGGCATAGGGAAATGATGTCCATCCCTCCAGCCCATCATCTTCAGAGTTAGGCATATAGTTAGTCAATGCTTATAGTTTAACCCCATGCACAAATCTTATTAGTGGGATAGATTAACCTTTCAGATGGGCGCAAATAACAAACAAATTCTAATTACACTCCTATTTATTGCAAATGGTCATATCCCCCTCACTTTAAATATTGATTATTACAATATTCTTTCGTAGCTGTGACAGAAACAACTTCTACTTCTATTGGTTTATCTTTAGTTCCGTTAATAAGAAACTCACTAGCTCCCTCACGAGGTTTTTTAGGATTTCCCCAATCATAGGTGTACCCTAAACCTGTCCAGGGATAATGTTCTTGACTACCTACTGCATAGGAAGTTGAGTATATCTGTTTCAAAATAGGATAACTAGCAGGAACAGGTATAGGTAAAACATTACAACTAGAATCATTAATTTCTGAATCAATACATGGTCTACTTAAATCTTCGGATTTGACCCACATTTCTACAAAATGCGTCTTATTTGAATTTCTATTTAAAATTAAGCCTAGATATTGCTGCAATCTTAGTGAAAGCATGACACCACCAGGAATATTTATTCCTATACCTTTACAATTCTCACAAAATTCCTTAACTTGAGGAACTGCTGTTAACCAAGTCTGGTTAGCTATACTTTTTTTTGTACCTATTTTCCAATCTTCATTTGTATTCTTCACGTATTTCCAACTCGCCATTAGGTATTCAATTTTGCCGTCATTCTCTCTCCACTTGATTTCAGAATTGTTTTTTGACAATGGCCAAAGATTTTTCACAACCTTATCTTCGCTTGGTTTTTTTGCATCCTCAATAGCTGTATCCAATTGTTTTTTCAGAGCCTTATAACTTTCAGGTTTATTTTTCTCTAGATATTCATTGACATTTGGGTTAGTTTCTGATTGAGCTAATACATTCTTTCTCAAGTTTGACGGACTCTGTGTGGAAATTTCTGTAGCCAGCAAACTGGAGTATCCGACCGCCAAAAATGCACCTGTCAAGCCTAAAAATACTTTATTCATTAACTTTTTCATCAAAATAATCCTGACGATTTACAATCCCACGTAAATATGGGTTCAACTCAAAGATTGAATCTGATTTTATATTTATGTTTGGCTAATATGCCGTTGTGTTTAATCTTTTTAATTAACTTTATCTGTAGAAAAATAGAATATCTAGCGAGGTAAGCATGATGCTTGCCCATAGGTAAGGAGTAAAACTGTTACTTTAACTGAATGTCTGGGAACTATGTATAACAGTAGCTCTATAATCATTACCGATCAAGTAGGTAATGGCTAAGTGGGCTGGCATATCTGCGACAGTAGGCGATCGCAGTTGAGCTAGAGCTAGCATATCTTCAAGTTGGATTTTTAATGATAATTGGCAAGTTATGTCCACTGCACCTGCACTTTGATTATGCCACGCTTGTTGGTATTGGTAATCGCCCTCCGCTTTCCTCCACAGGATGACGCTAGCTGAACAAGCGATTAAACTATGGATAATATCAAGCAATTGTTGCTTTTAGCACCATTTACATAAATTAAGTTGCATTCTTAAATCTAAAATCTCATCCTGTTATATAAAATACCAGTTATGTCAGTGTATCAAGGAAGTTGTGGGGAGACCACCGATTTGATTATTGGTGTTCACAACCAAGAAAACCGCGAATTAGTAAATTCTGCTCCTGTGGGTGCTCTTGCCATAAGACAAGGAACTATTTCTACGTTTCTTGCTCCCCTGACTCAGGATACTTTTAAACAGGTCGTTAAGGATGTCGAGCAAAAATTACAGATTGTCCATCAAACCCTATCAATGCTTGATTCTCAAGGGTTTGAAACCATTCTGCAAGAAATGTTGCATTCGATCACCTTGAAAACCGGGGAATTACTGGGGGCAGACCGGACGACGATATTTTTATTGGATGAAGAAAAACAAGAACTCTGGTCAATTCTGGCTGAAGGGGAGGGCGATCGCTCTTTAGAAATTCGCATACCCGCCGATAAAGGCATTGCTGGGGAAGTCGCCACTTTTAAGCAAGTTATCAATATTCCGTTTGATTTTTATAGTGATCCGCGATCGCATTTTGCCCAAGAACAAGAAAAAAGAACTGGCTACCGCACTTATACCATGCTGGCTTTGCCCCTATTAAATGAACATGGGCAATTAGTTGCAGTGGTGCAATTACTAAATAAATTAAAATCTATTAATTATCCAGATACTCCACTTGCAGAGCGTATTGATACCAAAGGTTTTGTTTGTGCTGACGAAGAATTATTTCAAGAATTTGCGCCTTCGATTCGACTGATTTTAGAGTCATCGCGCTCTTTTTATGTAGCCACTCAAAAACAAAGAGCAGTAGCGGCGCTGATGAAGGCGATTAAGTCCCTTTCTCAAAGCAGTCTCGACTTAGAAGACACCCTGAAACGGGTGATGGATGAAGCCAAGGAACTGATGAATGCCGATCGCAGTACCCTATGGTTGATAGACCGCGATCGCGATGAATTATGGACGAAAATCACCCAGGACGATGGTTCAATTAAGGAGTTGCGAGTCCCCTTAGGTAAAGGCTTTGCTGGTCTAGTAGCGGTTTCTGGCAAGAAACTGAATATTGCCTTTGATTTGTACGATCATCCTGACTCGGAGACATCCCGAAAATTCGACGAGCAAAATGGCTATCGCACCTGTAGCTTGCTTTGTATGCCAGTATTTAACGCTGATCAACAACTGATTGGCGTTACCCAACTAGTAAATAAAAAGAAATCAGGAGATTTTCTACCTTATAATCCGGCTGATTGGCCAAAAGCTCCCGACTGCTTCCAAGCTAGCTTTGACCGCAACGATGAAGAGTTCATGGAAGCTTTTAATATTCAAGCGGGAGTAGCGCTGCACAATGCCCAGTTGTTTGCCACAGTCAAGCAACAAGAACAAATGCAACGGGACATTTTGCGTAGTCTTTCTAATGGAGTGGTTTCCACTGATAAAGCCGGGTTAATTATCGCCGCCAATGAAAGTGCCAAACGTTTGCTGGGGCTGGAACCAGAAAACCGTTTAGAAGGTAAATTAGTTACTGATGTGATCGCCATCAAAGAAGGTGACTTTAGCAAGTGGTATTACAATGCTTTATTTGCAACCGACTTAAAAGGCCGCGAGCAGTATTACCCCGATCGCACCCTCCTCACCACTGGTACAGAAAACCACAGTATTAATTTATCGATTAACACAATTGCTGATGCTAGCGACCAAGAGCAAATCCGTGGGGCGCTGGTGGTGATGGAAGATATTAGTGATGAAAAGCGGCTCAAGAGTACGATGTACCGCTACATGACTCAGGAATTAGCCGAAGAATTGCTGAAATTGGATGACGCTAAACTAGGAGGCGATCGCAAAGAAGTTTCGATTTTATTTTCGGATATTCGTGGCTACACCACTTTAACGGAAAACTTGGAAGCAGAAGAAGTGGTGAGTATGCTCAACGAATATTTTGAATCAATGGTGGAGGCAGTCTTTAAACACAAAGGCACTCTTGATAAATACATTGGCGACGCCATCATGGCTGTATTTGGTTCTCCCCTACCGTTGGAAGAACACGCTTGGATGGCAGTGCAAACATCTTTAGAAATGCGCGTCCGCTTGCACGATTTTAATGAACGTCGCCATACAGCTAATAAGCCTAGAATCAAGATCGGCATTGGCATCAACTCTGATACCGTGATTAGTGGGAATATTGGCTCTAGTAAGCGGATGGAATTTACTGCCATTGGCGATGGTGTTAATCTTGGCTCCCGATTAGAAAGTGTTAGTAAACAATATGGTTGCGATATTATTATTAGCCATAACACTTTTAAACCTTGCCAAGATTATATTTGGGCTAGGGAACTAGATTACATTCGTGTCAAAGGCAGAAATGAGCCAGTAGCAATATACGAACTGTTGGGTTTGCGTTCCGATCCGATTGAAAGCGAAAAATTGCAAGTGATTGAACATTATCACAAAGGGCGCGAGTATTATCTCAATCGCCAGTTTTCTTTTGCTAGAGCTGAATTTGCCAAAGTTTTGGCAGCAGACAACCATGACAAAGCTGCTATGTTGCATCTGTTGCGTTGTCAGCATTGGTTACAATCGCCTCCAACAGAGCGAGATTGGGATAAAGGAGTCTGGACATTTGAAGAGAAATAAGGGACTTCCAGAAAATAAACTATTCCATCAACAATCGCTCCCTATCCCCACCTTACGAGTACATTGAAGGTGGGGACTTCCGCGATACGTTAAATCGAGGCAGAGATTTCAAAGGGGGTAGGGTGTGGGGGGTAGGGTGTGGGGAACCCACGTTTAAAAACGTGGGATTGTAACAAGGACACTGTTTTTCTCGCGCTTTGCGTCTCGAAAAACATCTTTTTTTAAACTGAGCTTTAAACTCAGAACTAAAGTTTTTATTTAAACCCCTACACCCTAAACCCTACACCCTACACCCTGTTTTTTGTCAACTTTACAAGCTTTGGGAGCGGTAGAGGTGAATTTGGCTTGTTCAATGACTGCCAACTTTCGCTAAATTGGAAAAAGGAAAACTTAAGGAAATTTTAAATGTCAGCACAATTGTTACTGGTGGATGATGAACCAGGGATACGGGAAGCCGTGAAAGACTATTTGCAAGAGAGCGGTTTCAGCGTTCAAGTCGCCAGTAACGCCCTTGAAGGTTGGGAATGGATGCAGATGAATACACCTGATTTAGTGATTTCCGATGTCATGATGCCCCAGGTGGATGGCTATCAGTTCCTCAAGCAAATGCGAGAAGACCCCCGTTTCCAAGCACTCCCGGTAGTATTTTTAACTGCTAAAGGTATGACAGGCGATCGCATCCAAGGCTATCATGCTGGTGTTGATGCCTATCTACCCAAACCCTTCGATCCAGACGAGTTGGTGGCTATAGTCGAAAATTTGCTAGCCCGCCGCGCCGCTAAGTCCGCAAGTACGGGAGATGACGCTGAAACCCCTGATATTGCTGAACTAGCCAATCAGATTGCCCAAATTAAGGCATTGTTAACTCAAAGAAATGCCATTTCCCAATCGCCAGCTCCTTTCAAAATTGATTTGACCCCTAGAGAACAAAGTGTTTTAAACTTGGTCGCTGAAGGGTTGATGAACAAAGAAATCGCCCGTCGCTTGGAAACCAGCGTCCGCAATGTAGAAAAGTACGTTAGCCGATTGTTTAGTAAAACTGGCACTAATAGCCGTACAGAGTTAGTTCGTTTTGCTTTAGAACACGGTCTTGCTAAATAGGCATGAGGCATTGAGAAGAGGCAGAGGGGCAGGGGGCAGGGTGCAAGGGGGAGAATGAAAATTACCTCTTTCCCCCCTGCTCCCCTGCTCATGGGTAATTGGCAATAGGTAGCTGGGTGTTAAACCATGACCTATTACCAGTAATAGATAAAACATAAGTATTTCAGCAAATCAGACACTTAGGTAAAGCAAAAAGCTAAAAAAAAGGTTATTTCTTTTTACTTTAGTCTTTTAGGTTTTCATTTGATTTGTGCCTGTTGTCCAATTCCCCATCTGTAAAGACACAGGATTTTGTTCTTCCTGCAATGTTTTGATAAAAACTCGGTAAAATGCACCCGGCTGATTTTGCTTTCAGATTCTACCAGTACCCTTTGCTACAAAGTTTTTAATAGAGGAAACTGTTCCTGGGACTTTGTGCTGCTAAATAAGACTTTCACAAAGTAGAAATCACAATATTTTATGAATTCTACTTTCTGCTTAGTTTTTATTGCAACAGGGGCATAAAATCTACATTTGATTTGATGCCCAATTTACGTTTTTTTCACTACTTAAATTACACTTTTAAGTTTGGGGATTGTCGGCAGTATTACGCAAGCGCATTAGCTGGCGTCGCATTTGATGTGAGGCTTTAAACTCGGATACTTCCTGCGCTTTAACGGAGGCTTGCAGCGTCTCTAGAAAGTCGTCAGAACCTTCGGTCAAAGCATCAAGTAGCACCTGTAACAATTGTTCGCGATCGCTCAATAGACTCTTTTCTTCAATCAACCGGAATTTGAGATGTATTTCGCACTCATAAACACCTACTTCGAGATTATTTATCTGGCGTGGTAATGCTTTGGAGTTCATAGCTATTGAGATTCCTTTACTTGGTGGTCATGAGGGTAAGGAGGTAGATGTCCAGCAAAAATTCTTTATATCTCTTTTGAATCCAAAGTGCTTGAATTAAGAATTTTTCTTCATCCATCACCTTTGTATTCCATTTCCCTCTCCTGTGTTTTATTTTCAACCTAAATTTTCACTGTCTAGATTTTGATGTTCCTGTACTAGATGTAGCTTATGGTAAGCCATAACTATTATTCAGTTTTTAAAATTCTACACAATAAAGTTTCTGTAAGAAGTTGTTCGAGCTTTTTAAAGGTTTCTACATCAACTTTATCTGAACGTCAATAACAGTTTGACTTGTTACTCTATTTGTGGTGTTTATACGTAAGTAAAACCGCTTAAGTTTTTTCATTTTATTAAAGCCAGAGGTGAGTGTAGCGCTATTCCGTAAAATTACTAGATGTACGTTTTTTTCAGCAGTAAATTCAGGAAAAATTTATGAGCATAGTTATTAAAGTAAAAAATTTTGTTCTCTATAAAAAAATGTACACAGATCAAATTGTTCCAATCGAACACCTAACTCTACTGGCTTTTAGGTCTGATGATTACAAAAAGCTTGGTAATAGGCAAGATTCGGATACCGTCAGGCTTGTTTGCATTTCTTAAATAAAAATACTTTACCCAGTAATTGGGGTATGAGAAGAAGGCGACTACTGTCAGTACTAGCAGGTAGATCAAACTTCAACTCTTAATAGAAGCAGTAAGCTAATCAGTACAGGTGATATTTTTACTTATGCCCATTTAATCTACCCTTTTAAAACTGCCTTCAAAGCTTGTAAATTGAGAGCATTCAAGCTCAAATATAACGTTTACAATAATTTCAGTGTAATCCACCCAACCCTTACACCTTTTTATGGATAACCCGATGCTGCTCAAGTCCACAACCCGGCATGTCCGCATTTTTGCAGGTGAAATTGACCGGGATGGCGAACTGGTTCCCAGTGATCAAGTCTTAACGTTAGATATTGACCCAGACAACGAATTTAACTGGAATGAAGATGTGCTGCAAAAAGTTTACCGAAAATTTGATGAACTAGTAGAAGCATCTAGTGGCGCAGACCTCACAGACTATAATTTACGCCGTGTTGGGTCAGACTTAGAGCATTATCTGCGATCGCTCCTACAACTCGGCGAACTCAGCTACAATCTTTCTGCCCGCGTTACCAACTACAGCATGGGAGTCCCTCAAGTTGTAATTGACGACAAACAATAAGCTCAAAAGTTGATAGCGGGCTAGCTAAACCCTTCTGTGTCAACTTACAGCTATTTTAATTACTACCTAAGTACCTTCCCCAGCCTCAGGCTGGGAGGAGGTCTGTGAGGCTCTACCGCCTTCCCAATGAGCTAAACCTGGAAAACGAGATTAGAAAATTTTTAAAAGGACTGCATTTATCAGCTACTTTTGCCAAAATTATATTTGCTACTTTATACCAATTCTTTGTGAAACTACACAAAATCAATCTTGGTGAGACCAGGGGCTTAAATCCCTTGTTCAATCCAACCTCACAGGTAATCAGTATTAATTCTTAATTAAAGTTAATTGTTGCTATCCTACTTATAAACTAAATAAATACCAACATTATCTGCCTTTTGATGATGGGGTAATTCAGTAAAAGTAAATAGCGCAGTTATCCTTGGGTTATGCTTTGGGGACAGGGTTGGAGTTAGTTGCTTTGGCGATGGATAGTCACAGAGCAATAAAAGCTATGATGAGGCTGTAGGGTTGACTTAGGAGCATATTCTTTGGATAAGTTAAGTATTAGCACCTGCTGATATCCGCCAGCTAAAATCATCATCTAAAGTCTGGGTATGTCAAGTTTAAGAAAGATGAGCGGTCTAGATTGTCCCTACTAATGCTATTAAAGAAATTGCCAATCGCTGATCGGTGCGAAAACTATGGAAAATGACGCGGCAACGCTCCACTGTCCAAATGAAAGTTGTCAGGCTGCCAACCCCCTGACTCACAAGTTTTGCCAGCGATGTTCCACGCCCCTACCCAAAAATTATCTCTGGGCTGTAGTAGATAGTCCGAGTGTGGGTAGCCCTGGACAAATATTAGCCGATCGCTATTTAGTCCTTGATAAATTTGTTCTTTTAGATACGAAGCCTGGTTTATTAGCCCAAACCCCTGAGTTAGATAATTTACAGTCTCTAAAACCTTACCTGAGACTCATTCCTTACCGCTTACACGTACCGCAGGTATATGGAGTACTTCCCCTAGCTGATGCCTCCTCTCATCAAGAAATATTACTTTTAGAAAAACCGCCACTATTGGTAGATGACACAATCCAACAAGTGCATTTATGCAGCGAGTTAATCACCGCTTGGCGTGATGCTACATCAATGCGCCAACTCAATTGGTTATGGCAAATAGCTCATCTGTGGCAACCTCTTGCGAGTGAAGGTGTCGCTTCTAGCTTGCTTGACTCTCATGTATTACGGGTAGAAGGCTCATTAGTACGTTTGTTGGAATTGCGTTTTGACACCGCAACACCACCAGAATTGCCCCAATTAGGTGAATTTTGGCGGCAGTTGGTGACTTATGCCAAACCAGCCGTAGCTGAATTTGTTGAGCATGTTAGCCTTTCCTTAATTCAGGGAGAGATTCACTCATCTGAACAATTAATCACAGTTTTAGATCGTGGATTAGCACAATTAGGGCGATCGCAAACACCCACGATCAAAATTATCACCAAAACCGATACTGGGCCAAGTCGCCAACGTAACGAAGATGCCTGTAGCCCCCCCAGTGGCACTCTGGTGAGCAAACCACCGCAACCAACAGCCTTAGCAATTGTCTGTGATGGCATCGGTGGACACGAGGGCGGTAATGTTGCCTCAAATTTAGCCATTGAAACAATCCAGCACCAGGTACAGCAACTAACAAAAGTTCCCTACGACCACATAGACCCCTCACTGCTGCTTAATGACCTAGAAAACGCAGTGTCAATTGCCAATGACAAAATTAGTCAGCGCAATGACGGGGAAAATCGTCAAGGGCGACAACGCATGGGCACAACGTTAGTAATGGCCTTGCCTGTTGCCCACGAAATGTACATTACCCACGTCGGCGATAGTCGTGCCTATTGGATTACACGCCACGGCTGCTATCAAGTTACCCTCGACGATGATGTGGCTTCCCGTGAGGTGCGGCTAGGCTATGCCATTTATCGTGAGGCTGTGCTACAAAGTGCGGCTGGCTCTCTCGTCCAAGCTTTGGGGATGGGGCCGAGTAGCTCATTGCATCCCACATCTGGACGGTTTATGCTCGACGAAGATGCTGTTTTTCTGCTCACATCCGATGGTTTGAGTGATTTTGATCGAGTGGAAGAGTACTGGGAAACAGAAATATTACCGATTCTGCTTGGAGAAACAAATATAGTAAATGTTGCCGATAGATTAGTAGAAATTGCTAATACTAAGAATGGACACGATAATGTCACCGTTGCTTTAGTACACTATCAAGTCCAATACTGGGAACCAGAAATTACCATCAAAGCAGTCATTCCAGACAGTCACTCAGCAAAAACTGTTGATTTTGCGTCTAAAGCGGCAGATACGACACTTTTAGATAGCCCAAAGCAAAACCACAAAACTCAGGTCATTCCCGAAAAGGAGCCAGTCAAGACTTCCAGTTTACCGCTACAGTGGATAGTTCCGTTAATATTTGTGATCGCAGCAGGTGCTTTAGGATTTTTTGTGAAGCAACTGCGATCGCCATCAGACCCATTTGTTTCATCTAATCCTACACCAACTCAAAAGTCTACCATCGAAGCGACACCCGCACCGCGATCGCTTGCTAACCTTTCTCGTGGTTGGGTAATTCAAACCAACAATCCAATCCCCTTGGGAAACAACCAATTGCTTCCCCGTGGGACTTTTTTAGAAGTTATTGAAAAAAAATCAAATCCCAACCCTGCTTCTGGGAATTTTTCAGTGTCTATGCGAGTCTGTGCCAATAAAAGCACATCAACTCCAGCTAATACTAATAACCCAGCAGTAACTACCTCAGTTCCACCAAATTCAAAACCTTTGCCAGGAACCGAAAAAACAGTATTAGTGGACTTGTCCCAACTGAACCGTTTTAAAGTCTCTGTTTTACAATCAGATGTACCAAATCCATGTAGAACTGTCACCCAACCGCCAGTTAATCCACCACCTGATGCCAGTCCAACTTAGTCAAATACTCGATAAATTAGTAAAAACCTGGAATAATAACAGGTAACAACTAAATTAAAAAATGAAGCAAGGTAAAAAAGTAGAAAATTTTAACCTTGAAGAATTGTTATTTGAAATTATTAGCTTTTAGTTTTATGAATCCATGCCATCCCTGAATTTGGCGATCGCCCGTCTTCTAAACACTGGCACTGACAACTTCGCCATTTGGGTGGTCAAGGCTCCCTATCCTAGTGGCTATGTTTTACATGACTCTGTATGGCCTGTTGAACTTACTCAAGTCTGGCAAGAATGGCAGGAGATGTTCGCTGATCATAGTCGCTTAGATATTTCCCCAAACTCAACACCTCAAAAGACCAATTTATTGCCCGTAGATTGGATTTCATCCCCTTCATCTCAGACCACAGGCCCCTACAGCAGTCGTCTGATGCAATACTTAGGAATGAATTTATGGCGCTGGGTATTCGACGGACAAATTCTTGGTAGTCTAGAGCGCAGTCGCGGTATTGCTATGGGTCAGCATACACGTTTGCGCTTTCGACTAGAAATTCGTGACCCGGATCTCATTGCTTTCCCTTGGGAAATTATGCAGCGTGAGCCTGGTCAATCGGCTATGTCTCTCTCCCCAGATTTGCTATTTAGTCGCACCACTACGGAAGTTGACCCCTTGCCGTATTTGCGATCTGACCAGGCTTTAAGTATCCTGCTGGTCTTAGGTCATGATGAAAACCTGCAACTAGAACAAGAAGCCGCTATCCTTCAGCAAACTCTTGCAGATACGCCGGTCGGTGGCAATTCCAACAGATACGCACCTTGTATTGTGAATCAACTGCTACAACCAACTCCACAGGAATTGATTCAAGAACTAGAAACCAAAGCATACAATGTTTTCTTTTATGCTGGACATGGTTTGCCAGACCCAGACGGCGGTTTACTGTTTTTGCAACCAGAATGCACCCTTAATGGAATAGAATTGGCGCAAGTATTGACCCGTACAGGTGTGAAATTGGCGGTTTTTAACGCCTGTTGGGGCGCACAACCAGCTGCTAGCAATCATCAAGCTATACCTGCTAGCAGTTTAGCCGAAGTGCTGATTCGTCATGGTGTACCTGCGGTTTTGGGAATGCGCGATAAAATTGCTGACCACGAAAGCCACAGTTTTATTCAAGCCTTTACCGAAGCTTTGCGATCGCACAAGCCAATTGATGAAGCTGTAGCCCAGGCTAGGCAAGAGTTATTAACACTGTATAAATTCAATCAACCTGCTTGGACTTTGCCTGTTCTTTACCTGCATCCAGATTTTAATGGCGAACTGATCAAAAACCTTGATGAAGGAATTACGGAACTACCAGACACAGCCATTCCTGATATAGGTTCCCCCCTTACTACTGCCTCTTTGCGATCGCTCTCCTCAAAAGGGAAAACCTGGTTATTGCGTTATGGAGTCACCCGCATCGGTCGCACGAAAGACAATGATATTATCATCCCCGAACCATCTGTCTCTAAACGCCACGCCGAAATCTTCTGCCGCAATACTCTAACTGATGCTACACTGATGCGAACTTATTACTTACAAGATTTTTCCACCTACGGCACAACCTGGTTTTTAGGGCCTAATGGTTGGCAACAAATCCTCCGAGAGGAAGTCCCCTTGAAATCGGGAATGCAGTTAAAGTTTGGAAGTGCTAGAGGTGAAACTTGGGAGTTTATTATTGAAAACTCGTAGCAGAGTTATTGCATAAAGGCATTTTGCTTATTAGTATTAGCCTCTAAAACCTATTTTTACTAGAGAAAAATTGGCTGTTTTTGCGGAAATCCCTTCTGAGAAATTGTAGCTGTCAATACCACCAACTAATCGGGAGTTAAGAAAAAATGGCTAACAAAATTAACGGCTCAGATGCTTTCTCTTCTTTGCCGTCTCAACTAGATTTAGAGTTTTTAGAAGCGTTACTAGAAGCAGACGATGCTACCTATCCCTGGAATCCAACTGATGAGCAGTCAGAAGCATATTTTTCCGAACTAGAACAGCAGTTCGTGATCGAAGATTCGTTAGATGAAGAACTAACGATGCGATCGCAAGATTTTTACAGCCATCTAGACACACTTTGGTCTAATATCTCTTTTGAGTCAAGTGATGATGATAATTCACCACAGGCACTAGTACTTGATCTTCAAGAAACATTACGCACTACTTTTCCTGCTTGTGTCCCCCAAGCATTGCTCAACGCCATTGCCACCAAAGCTGCTGAGATATTTTATTCTAGCCAATTAATGGGTGAGCAATTGGTTGAGTGCGTTCATACAGTGCTACCAACTTGGGGAACAGAGGATCTTTTAGTCTTAGCTCGTCCTTTTACTTACGCTATGCGAAGTAGTGAATCGCAAAATGCGGCATCTGTTTTCAGTAATCTTAACAATAGCAACTGGACATCTCTATCAGAAGTAGAGAAAGCAAAGGTTACTTTAGCGATCGCTTCCTATGCTTTCAATCAACTCAATAAGTCTCAGTCTGAACTATGAACAGGAAATAGAAACAGCTAAAGTTTCCATCATGGGTTTTATTCGCCTAACCCGCGCTTTGCGCTCACTGTGTCCAGACGTGTCTCTTGCAACGATGTTGTTTGCTTTATGCTGAGGCGCAAATAAAGAGTCGATAATCAAGACTTTTGCAATAAGTTTGATGATCTTTATTTTTATAGCTATAGTTACTCCACAATAAATTTACAATACGCTAATTTTCCAATTAGTCCATCTATCCCAAGAGATAAATATTTAAGCATTGGACATTAGTATTAATTCATCTCCCTCATCCTTCCTGTGTTTTTGTTCTGATTTCATCTCTTATCTGTCCCTAGAAATCGGGTAGCAAAATTTTGCGATCGCGTCGGTGATAACGCCCGTGCCTTGAGAATTGCCGCCATCAAAAAGGCGTAAGATAAGACTCCAACAACTACTAACAGCAAGGCATTGATTGATCCTGTAGCATTCCAGAGAGCGTGGAGCGCAGCAGCACTAAGATAACCAATAGAGAGAATTTGCCAACTTCTACTAGGTTTGAGGACAGCCAACCCGATAAAATAGCCCAGGTAGCCGCTATAAGCCATGTGTCCAGCTACAGAGCCTAAAATTCGCGGAATTAGCAGTTGTAAACCCGCTAGTTGCCCAGCAGCGCCTGTACCAACCTGTTGTGTGACATTTTGAGTAATATCCGGCACATATTGACCGAGGGTTTCCAATAAAGTGAAGCCTACAGCCGAAGCCGTTCCCAGGAGAATACCATCTAGAGGTTCCCAAACGCCTATGCGTTCCCGCCAAGGTGAAGATAACATTCTCCCGATGGCAAACGCTCCTAGTATAGGCAATGCTTTGAGTAATTCTTCCATCAACCCAGCGCCAAAAAACATCCGCACCAGCAACTCTGTAAAGGTGATAGATTCTTGGGGTGAGGGCAAGTTTCCAGGCAAAATGCCGCGAAACACGAAGATAAAAAGATCCAACAACGGACTGAGCAAAATCAGCGTCGTACTTAGTGATGCAGCCATTAGCACCCACCAAGGCTTCTGTTTACCGCAAAGTTGGTAAACAAAATAGTAGGCAGCGAAAGCGATGTAAGTTGCTACGATCACTTGATTAGCTTGGGGCTGTCCGACTGTAGCAAACATTAACACTACAAAGATTACGGTCAGTATTCCCGGTATAAGGTAAGCTTTACGAGTTAAATCTTTACCAGTGGAAATAATCGGAAAAAGCTGGGTGAAGCTAACAGAATCTAGCTGTTTTAATTGCGTGTGGTTGTGGTGGTTCGTTGCGGAAGGCAGTGGTGTAACTTGGTTAACTGTCGTTGCCGGAGCGACTGAGGTAAACTCGTATTCAAAAACGTATTGCGGCCCATCAGCACCTAGAGAAATGCGATCGCCTGGGTGCAATTCCTGACATTCATATAAGCGTTCTCCATTCAAATAAGTACCATTAGCACTATTTAAATCACAAAGCACCCAGCTGAATTTACTATCTGGAGATAAAGAGAGGGGACGAACTACCGCATGGCGACGAGATACCATCCGGTACATCATGGCATCTAAGATAACTTGGCAGCTTGGATCGCGTCCAATTACTATCTCTTTACTAGGGGGCAGCGAGTGACGAGATTCTGATCCAATAGCTGCTACATTACCAGACACTAGCCGCAGAAATGCATTATGTCTTGCGTTTTTGCCTGTCATCGAGTTAGAGTACGTTTCTAAACTAATTCTTCAAAGAATTTGGCAGCAGGGCTAACCTTAGCCACATCAACAGCAGCATTGCTAAATCCACTATAGCTTCACTTACTGCTAAGAAATTTAAAATTCCAAATGCAAAATTTCAAATTGTTTTACATAACGTTAATAAGTATTGCATTTGCTGGGAGTTTATCCTAAATGGGCTTGTCAGGTGGATGAATCACATTGTATGAGTGATGCACTCTTGAGATCCTAGCTGTAAATTAAACGCAGTGCAATTTATTAAAAAATAGTACTTTTTACTGCATTTAGTTACATGAAAAAAATATATAATCGCCGGTGGTCTATTTTTAGCTATTTTTGCCACTAATAATTGACCAATGACTACTGAGATTTGCACACTTCTAAACTTGGGCAAGCTACTTATGTATTAATAAAAGTAGTACATGATAGAAACACGGCATTGGTCAATTGACTAATTAAAGCAGATTAAATTCTGCGATCGCTCTCTTAAAGTTTTTGTTTTCATGTCCTGGGTGGCTGAGTTTAATCAAGGCAAAACGCTGTAAGGGCGTTAAAGTTGCCCAATGTTGCTGTGTTAGGGTTACACCTATTTCTTCAGCTTTTTCCTGGATGCCGGCTGGTAGAGTGGTAAAGTCAAGCCATGCGGGATGAGGCTCAATGGGCAATTTTGTAGCTGGTATGCCCGTGCGCTGTACGATTAATTGCTGGATATGCTCGCCGTAAAACTGAATTTCTGTTTCTGTAGTGCAAGGTAATTCGATTAAAGCTTGACGTTCTGCTGTAGTCATTTGATTCCAATCAGACAATTTTAGCTTGATGCCACAGGTATCTAATTTACAACGCACCTGCATAGGGATGCAACGTAGGGAATCAACAAAGTCTGCTTCAAATTGAAAAAAATCTGTCATATTCAAAATTCAATTATTGAAAACTCGTTTATTTGTTAAATCTTCAATTTAATGTTTATCTCTGGAATTACTGAGACGAATTATCAAATAACTAATTGATAGGGCGAGAATAGCAATTCCTAAACCAATTATATCAATACCTGAGGTTTTTTCTAAGTCAAGAATAATAATTTTTCTGGCAACGGCAATTAAAGAAGTGCCAATAACTAATTCAACTTGAAAAACGTGTTTTCGCAGATAACCTGTAATATTTTCTAAAATTTCTAAAGCAATTAAAATATTCAAAAATAAACCGAAAATCTTAAATAATGTTGTGTTAAATTTACCATAAGGCGTTGTAAATAACTCTTTAAAAAGAAAGACTCCTAAATCTAGGATCGCTACCAAAATCACAATTACCATAAAAATAGATAGAGCCTTAGAAACTAGCACCTCTATATTTTCAATAACGTGCATGAAGTTCTCATCTTTGGTAGCTCCTATAATTCGCCTCACTAGCTTTTTCATAATGCTGCACCCCATTCTAAAACAAAATTAAATCCTATAGATAAATCTAGAGGATTAAAAAAAATTACTTGCTGATGTTTTATAACTTTTCTATCTGTTTTTTATGCTTTCCCCTTAGCTAAAATTGGTGCTAGTCAAACCTTTAGTTACTAGGATGTATCCTCTTTAAATATAATAATCGGTAACAGTCAAAATTAGAGAGTTATAAAAAATGATAGTAACTATTGACTATTGATTATTGATTAAATTACCACTTAGCAGCTTACCATTGTGAGGACTGGAGTTGATAATCTCTGATTGTAACTTCCACAGAAATTGGTATTAGCTGTACTGCACAGGCTTTTAATTCTGGTTGGAGCGAATCGGGGCAGGATTCTGGATGAGTTAGGGCATTGGCTTCGGCATTGTCTGCCCACAACGAACCCCAGTGCATAGGGACAAAAACTGTACCAGGCGCGATCGCTTTTGTTACTTTAGCAGGAAACTTCGCTTTACCGCGACGCGATCGCACTTCTACAAACATATTGTCTACAATGCCCAACTTAGCAGCATCACGGGGATGAATTTCGATAAACGGTTCGGGATGCATTTTGCAAATTTTTTCAATCCGCCCGGTGCGTGTCTGGGTATGCCAGTGTCCGTAAAGTCGTCCATTAGTTAGCACAAAAGGATAATCTGGGTCTGGTGGTTCTGCCAATCCCTTTGAGTAATATGCTCCAAATCGAGCGCGTCCGTCAGGGGTGTGGAAGCGGAGATTGGTGTAAAGTCTTTTGGAGGGAGTAGGGAGTAGGGAGTAGGGAGTAGCGGAAGATTCACCACTCCCCACTCCCCATTCC
>NZ_WBKM01000129.1 GCF_015714725.1 Nostoc sp. WHI | reverse complement strand
AATGGTATAGCTGAGGTTTTTGACGGCGATGCCGAAGTTTATGAAGTAGTCGTGAGACTTGTTAATACTCACGATGAACTAGCTCCACTACCTTATCAAAAACAATGAAACTCTCAAATCTGCTCTCCACGCTTGATTCACAAATCCCCATCGCTGCGGTTGATGTGCTGTCACCCGATGAGGCAACTATCATTCAGTGGTTGACTACCGTTGCTAAAGAAAAACTCAACAGTCCGGTATTCTTCTGGAATTTGGGAGTATCCAGCCTGGAGCAATGCCTGATTGCTGAAGATGGTGGGCTGGTGTTTAAGCCAGTATCAGAATACAAAAAACCGCCTCATGCAGATCCAATACTCTTCGTTTTCGACTACATCAATAACTTTGATGGTGCTGGCGTGTTTATTCTGGGAGACATACACCCCTTTGTTGGCAAGAATTCCCCACAGATGAGTTGGGAAATCTTGACCAGAGTGAAAAACCTTTACCACCGACTCAAACCTACAGAAAAACGGATCGTGCTGCTGGGTCAAAACATCGAACTACACGATTCTTTGGTAAGGCTCATACCCTACTGTGAAGTGCCACTACCGAAAATTGGCCAAATTCAAGACCACTTCGAGTCGTATCTAGTTTTTCTTGAAGAATCGGCGACTGTTCAGGATGTCACATTTCGGGTGTCCCTGAGTTACGAAGACAAAGAAACCTTTGCACGGGCAGCGCTGGGACTGACGTTAGAGGAAGTCAGCGATTTTTTGCGGCTAACTGTCAAAGAGCGTCTGAGCAGCACTGGTATTTTGATTGATGCCAGCGTTACGCCTCTAATAGTCGAGTACAAAACCCGACTTCTTGCTCAAATGGGCATTGAGTTGGGCAAACCAGCGACTATCCCATTCGGTGGACTCGATTTACTGCGCGAATGGCTGACTCGTCGGCGGCGACTGTTCACCCAAGAGGCGCGATTGCTGCATCTACCACAACCTAAAGGTGTGCTGCTGGCGGGACCGCCCGGAGTTGGTAAAAGTTTACTTGCTAAAAACATTGCTACTATTCTCAACCTACCACTACTGCAACTAGATATTGCGTCTCTCCTTGGTTCTCTGGTTGGTGAATCTGAAGGAAATGTTAGACGTGCTTTGAAAACGGCAGAAGCGATCGCACCCTGTGTCTTGTGGGTTGATGAAATAGAAAAAGCACTTTCGGGCACTGGTGATACTTCAGGAGTTTCCCAGCGCATTCTGGGGAATCTGCTCACGTTCATGTCCGAGTGTACGGCGGGGGTGTTCGTTGTGGCAACCTGCAACGACCCGTCAGCACTGCCCAGCGAATTGAAACGAAAAGGAAGATTTGATGAAAATTTTTTCGTTGATCTACCAACCGAGCCAGAACGCTGCCAAATCCTCAAGATTCACCTGGAGCGTTTTGGCATTGTAGTAGAGTCCGAGTATTTGGAGGCGATCGCTGCAAACACCGCGAAGTTTTCAGGAGCCGAACTGGAAACCCTAGCAGCAGAAGCGGCACTACTGGCGTTTGACGAAGGGCGACCGCAGCAGGTGACGCTGGGAGATTTAGAGAATTGCAGCCATTCCATTACCCCGCTTGCCGTGACTGATGCGGCGGCAGTGGAGCGAATGCAAGCTTGGTCTAAGACTGCCAGGGCTGCCTCTAGTCCTGTCATCGGGGCAAAACAAGCGTCTTTGCGTACTGCCAAGTTTCGCAACATGAACTGATGAGAAAGCGATTGTCTCCTGATTCTATGGGGGCGATCGCTCTTTCCTTTAATAATTGATAACAACCTTTTAATAGTTAATAAGGCGAAGAAAGATGAGAACAGACTTAGTTACTTATTACGGGCAGACTCCAACCATTGATCAACTGGTTGATAAATATGGTGTGTATTTAGAGAAGTTAGACAGAGAAACAAAACTGTTATTGCGAGTAACTCTGTCTACATACATTGTTATGCAACAAGAGTACACTCCAACTGAGTATCCAGTATCTACAGCCCTTGAAGATGCTTTGTGTGAGCTAGTAATTCCTGATTCTATTCCCCAAGATTTATACGATATCTGCTCTGTTTTAAATGGACTAACAATAGACGAAGCGGAAACAATACTTGAAGCTTTACAGCATCAAATTCGATGGGGTAATGCCCGTCAAGTCGTGAATTGACAGGGTAAGAAACATGGAAATTTATTTAGTCTTTGTTGACGCAATTCAGAACAGCAATAAGTTCTGGGCGGCCATTGTCGAAGACGGTAACTTAACAGTACAGTGGGGCAGAGTTGGTTATCAGGCACAAACGAAAGTCCACTCATTAGCCAATCATCAAAGAGCGGTTGCTAAATTTCATAATCTGGTAGCCGAGAAGAAGATGAAAGGCTACAGCGAAACTCAGCCAATAATGGATGGCAATCGCAGTATTTCAGATATCAGACGAGCGATACAATTACTAAACGCTATACGTCCGGCTGTTGCAAACAGGAACTTTGGTGATAGCTACATACTTGCCCTTAACGAGTATTTGAAAATTGTCCCAACACCATTGGGAATGCAGATTGATCCTTACAGGGTGTACCAAACAGTTGTAAATGTTGACTATCAACAAGAACTACTCAATTCTTTGCTGGTGAATGAACCTATAGCTGTTCAGACCAAAGAATCGCCGAAATCTGAACCAAAAACTGTCAGTCTTAAGGCTATCAGCAAGAGTTTCTGGCGGCATTTGTAATTTTAGAAATGTCACTTTGTAAGAGATCCTAAAAAGCTACACTTCATTTTGAAATATTGTTTGGTTAAATTATGGAAATCAAGACTATTGCTGTCACTTACACACGTAAGTTCAATTTAGGCGACTACGAATCTTTAGAGTTAAGTTGCTCACTATGGGGACAAATTGACCCAAAAGAAGAAGATGCACAAGGGGCGACACAATTTCTATTTCAACAAGCAAAGGATTCAGTTAAGGAAGCTGCAATTCCAGTAATTAAAGCTTCTACTCATCAAATGAATAAAGCCAAAGCGTACAAGCACTCTGCAACAAATCAATTTGACGAACTGGATAAATTCTAATAACTGAAATTCACCTTTTAAATTCAAAAATA
>NZ_WBKM01000230.1 GCF_015714725.1 Nostoc sp. WHI | reverse complement strand
CTATGGCACCTTTACCCGACTACCGCCCTAAACAACTATCTGTAGGCCCCTTAGAAGCGGAAATTTTAAATATTATCTGGGAACTTGGTTCAGCCACAGTCAAGGATGTACACGATCGCATTCTGGCTGATCCTAACCGCGAATTAGCTTATACTTCTGTCACCACTGTCTTACGTCGCCTTACTGATAAAGGTTGGCTGTCCTGCAACAAGAAAGAGCGAGCATTTTATTGGCAACCATTGTTAAGCAAGCAACAAGCAGATATCATCAAAGCACACGAGCAGTTACAGCGATTTCTCGCGGTGGGCAATCCTGATGTTGTGGCAGCCTTCGCCGATAGTCTGGATGAAGCAGCTAGTGAGCAAATAGCAGCGATCGCTAAACGCATTCAATCTGCACGCCAAGCCAGAGAGGAAGAATGATGCATTTTATAATGATTTTGATTACTTTGACAATTGCCTGGTGCTTAAGAGCCTCCTGGAGAAAACCCCAAGGTAGTTGGAGTCTGCGGTGGAGGCGATCGCTATTTTTGTTTCTCTTTCCGCCCCTGTTAATTTTCATGACAGCGATCGCTCTGCTGTTTATGAGTCCACAAGGACAAATGGGCGGAATGTACACAGGCTCAATCAGCTATTTACTAGCATTAATTTATTTGGCATTTGTTGCCATTTCATGCATCAAACTTGCCTTTCAAGGTTGGCAATCTGTAGAATCTGCCCGTAACTGTCTTTTGGTGGATGTGGGAGATAGACGAGCAAGGCTATTGCAAACGGGGGCGCTGTTTGCAGGTCAAATTGGTTTTTGGCAACCAGAATTAGTAGTTAGTCAAGGATTAGTGCAAACTCTCTCACCTGTTCATTTAGAAAGCGTCTTAGCCCATGAGCAAGGGCATCACTATTACAGGGATACATTCTGGTTTTTTTGGCTGGGTTGGGTGCGTTTCTGTACTGCCTGGTTGCCAAATACAGAGCCTTTATGGGAAGAACTGTTAGTATTGCGCGAACTCCGTGCTGATGGTTATGCTGCATTGCAGGTAGACCCTCTGGTGTTAGCAGAATCACTGTTATTAGTAGTCAGTAGCAGCCCTGTGTTATCAGAGATTTGCTGTGCTGCATTGGGTTCATCTAGTGCAGGCGAGCGTTTAGAGCAAAGAATCGAAGCCCTATTAGCACCACCAGAACCAACTCCAGAAGCTCAATTGCAATCCTGGCATGGCTTTCTGTTAGCGTTTTTGCCTCTAGTGGCTGTGATATTTCATAGCTAAGTTTAATAAAACACAATTCAGAAGCCAAAATTCAGAACTGACTAAGGTGCACGTCGATGCATCAAAGGTGCACGTCGATGCATCTAAGGTGCACGTCGATGCA
>NZ_WBKM01000102.1 GCF_015714725.1 Nostoc sp. WHI | reverse complement strand
CCCCACTCCCCACTCCCTACTCCCCACTCCCTTTATTAAAAATTAGGAGATTCACAATGGAACAGTTCTTTTTGCTTGTCTTTTTAGCCCTTGGTGGTTCTGCCATAGCGGGTTCTGTAAAAGTCGTCAATCAGGGTAATCAATCTTTGGTAGAAAGATTAGGTAGTTATAACAAAAAACTGGAACCAGGACTAAACTTTGTTATTCCTTTCCTTGATAGAGTTGTCTACCAAGGAACTATCCGCGAAAAAGTCTTAGATATTCCTCCCCAACAGTGCATCACCCGCGACAACGTTGGCATTGAGGTGGATGCAGTGTTTTACTGGCGAATTGTGGATATGGAAAAAGCCTGGTACAAGGTAGAAAATCTCCAGTCGGCAATGGTAAATATGGTGCTGACTCAAATTCGTGCCGAAATGGGGCAACTGGAGTTAGATCAAACCTTTACTGCTCGTTCCCACATCAGTGAACTTTTATTACAAGACTTGGACGTTGCTACTGATCCTTGGGGTGTAAAAGTGACACGGGTAGAATTGCGAGATATTATTCCGTCTCAGGCAGTGCGAGAATCAATGGAATTGCAAATGTCGGCAGAACGACGCAAACGGGCAGCAATTTTAACTTCTGAGGGGGAACGCGAAGCTGCTGTTAATAGTGCTAGAGGTAAAGCTGAGGCGCAAATATTAGATGCAGAAGCTCGTCAAAAATCGACAATTCTGCAAGCGGAGGCTGAACAAAAGTCGCTGGTGATGAAAGCTCAAGCTGAACGTCAGCAGCAGGTTCTAAAAGCGCAGGCGATCGCAGAGTCTACAGAAATTATTGCACAAAAGATCCACAGCAACCCCAATGCTAATAAAGCAGTAGAAGTTCTGTTTGCTTTAGGATATCTAGATATGGGTGCGACAATTGGTAAAAGCGATAGCAGCAAAGTCTTATTTATCGATCCGCGCACTATCCCTGCTGCTTTCGAGGGTATGCGTTCCGTTATCTCAAATGGTCAGCTTGACTCTAATGAGTTGTTTTCTAAGCAAATACCAGGATTAGAAAACAAGCGCCCTAATTAGGAGCAGGGGGCAGGGGGGCAGGGG
>NZ_WBKM01000047.1 GCF_015714725.1 Nostoc sp. WHI | reverse complement strand
AACTTCGTGCTTTGAACAGCAACGTCCGAGATCCAAAGGCGATCGCTCACCCTTTGAACTCGGAACTTCGTGCTTTGAACAGCAACGTCCGAGATCCAAGGGTGAATGATGGTGAGTTTAGGGCGATCGCCAATACTTTTCGGTTAAGGTACACAGTCTTTAATGATCCCCCTTAGTCCCCCTTAAAAAGGGGGAAATAGAACCATTCTTAGCCCCCCTTTTTTAAGGGGGGTTGGGGGGATCGAATCTTATCCGAAGAGTATTGGGGCGATCGCTCACCCTTTGAACTCGGAACTTCGTGCTTTGAACAGCAACGTCCGAGATCCAAGGGTGAATGATGGTGAGTTTAGGGCGATCGCCAATACTTTTCGGTTAAGGTACACAGTCTTTAATGATCCCCCTTAGTCCCCCTTAAAAAGGGGGAAATAGAACCATTCTTAGCCCCCCTTTTTTAAGGGGGGTTGGGGGGATCGAATCTTATCCGAAGAGTATTGGGGCGATCACTTACTCTTTGAACTCGGAACTTCGTGCTTTGAATAGCAACGTCCGAGATCCAAGGGTGAATGATGGAGAATGGAAGGCGATCGCTTCCATAATTACTAGCAGAGTTGAAGGTATAAAGCTTATCCCTGCTAAAACAAAACCTCAAGTGCTAGAATTTTGCTTGTTCTCAGGAAACTTACACTTCACCTCAATTTCAAAATTACTCTCCCCCGAACCTTCAGTTACGAAGGGGATACCAGTTTTTCCGCCTATCTTCAAGCCAAACTTCAGAGTCACCTCTTCGACTTCGGCACTACCTAAATTTTTAAAAGCGCCAATGGCATATTTGGTATAAGCTCGAATTTGATGGTGAACTTCCTCAATCTTGACAAATGCCTCTTCCCGCCAGCCGTAGGATTCTTTATCTTCATCAACATCCGGTGTCACTATTTCTGGAACAGTTGGCGTTTCCTTTGACTCGAACAGAATTGTATAGATTTCCCCGTCTTCTTCAAAGACTAAACGTTCTATGTTCGACATCAAGCCCTCAGATTTTAGGTGTATTTAAGTTATCTTATTCTGTAACAATACCTTTGCCAAAATAAGAGCCAACAAAAATTTGGGCAAAAATGGCAAAATGACCCATACATAAGCGTTTAGCTTATAAGGTAGCTTGGAATATCAAACCCTTGATACTACGGACAATACGTTAAAAAACCTTGTGGGAAACCTTGAAGGAATTTTTAGGACTTATTGTTTTTGCCAAGCCTCAGAGAAAAGGGAGTTCAGATATCAACTCACCCTCGTAAATTGGCAAAGGTATTGCTGTAACAGACAACTTAAATATGTATAGATGGCTCGTTACGCCCTTGTAGTTGGCATTACAGATTACAAAAGTCCGATTAAAAACCTCACAAAACCAGCTACGGATGCAGAAGCAGTAGAACAGGTACTAAGAGCGCATGGTGATTTTGAGGATATCGCTGTTTTTAAAGGGAAAGTTAGTACAACTAAGTTGGCTGAAGCTTTAAAAACACTTTTGCAACAACAAGCAGTTAAAAACGAAGCCCTAATTTACTTTACAGGGCATGGTATCACCGTATCTGACAGCTTAGGAACACAACAAGCATATCTAGCAACCTCTGACTTGACAATTGTCACTCAAGGCAAGCAAATTATTGAACAAACAGGCGGGATTAGTCTTCAGAGTCTCAACAATTTAATTGCAAAATCCAACTTGAGTAGTCTAGTAGTGCTATTAGATTGCTGTCACAGTGGTTATTTTTTGGAAAACAATCTGCTCAAAACAACTCTTACCGCCTTTAATTTAGAAGGCGATTACTACTTTATTGCAGCTTGCAGACCTTTTCAAGAAGCTTATGCCAACGTAAGCGCACAACACAGTATTTTTTCAACTGCTTTACTGGCAGGGTTATCAGCAGAGAAGGCTAATCAGCATGGACAGGTGACAAGTGCTGCTCTCTTCGGTAATATTAGCGCCGAACTTAAAGGGAGTGGTCAACAACCGATTCAAATGGGTTGGGGAAGTTCGATTACTTTAGTTACCTACCAGCATCAAATACAAGCTGAAACCTTTGAAATCAAAGATGAATGTCCTTACCAAGGGTTAAAAGCCTTTGAAGCCGAACAAAAACAGTTTTTCTTTGGACGCAAGCAGGATGTGAGGAAGATTCTGGTGAAACTGGCAGAAAAGCCCTTTGTACCGATTATTGGCGCTTCCGGGAGTGGTAAATCTTCTGTAGTTCAGGCGGGTTTGATTCCAGAATTAGATCGTAGTGTCTGGAAAATTTTACCGCCAATCAAGCCAGGATTTCAGCCTTTGCAGGAATTGAGAGGAGTTCTAAAAGCGTTTTTTCCAGGGGCGACAAAAGAAAAATTGCTTTGGGAGTTAATTACTCAAGAACCGAATCCTTTACCTATAATTCTGGAGCATCTCAAAGGTGCAGAAAAATTTTTATTGGTAGTAGATCAGTTTGAGGAACTATTTACTGTTGCTGTTGCTGAACAAAAGCAGAGATTTATTGAATTGCTGACTCAGGTGGTAGAGATGACCGATTCGCGGTTAGCAGTTGTGATTACCATGCGATCGGATTTTCTCGAACAGTGTTCAGACTATCCCTCTTTAAATAAATTGATTGAAAATCAGCTTGTTTTGATGCCGCGTATCACAGGAGTTGATTTAAAAGAGACAATAACCGAACCTGCTAAACTTCAAGGTCATAGTGTTGAAGAAAGATTAGTACTGAAAATTTTAGAAGATGTTGGTAAAGAACCGGGATATTTGCCGTTGATGGAGTTTGCTTTAACTAGACTTTGGGAAAAACGCGACCAACAAAAGCATCAACTCACCCTAGAACAGTATGAAAACTTCCAAGGATTGACAGGGGCGCTAAATTTTCATGCAGAAAATGTTTATCTTTACGAAGATTATCAGCAGGATTCGCCGACTCAAGAACGAAATGAACAACAGAAGGACTGGATTAAGCAAATTTTCCTGCGATTAGTGCGAACGGGAGAGGGAGAAAAGGATACGCGACAGCGCCAACCAAAAGCCGAACTGTTAGCCATTGCTGGTAATGACCAAAAACAGCAGGAAGCATTAAGTGAATTGCTAGATGAAGGATTAGTGAAAGGGCGTTTGCTGGTTGCTGGGAAAGATGAACAAGGAAAAGCTTGGATTGATTTAGCCCATGAAGCCTTAATTGAGAGTTGGGAGACGTTTGTCCGGTGGCGACGACAAGACCGAGACTTGCGGCGGTTGAGCGATCGGTTAGCAGATGCTTTACGCGAGTGGTTGAACAAATGGGAGAATGAAAAATACTTAATGCAGGGGGGATTGCTGGCAGAGGTGCGCGAAAATTGGGAAAAACTAGAGTTTTTATCATCACCTCAAGCCAAGAATTTTTATCAACTCAGTGATGCTTATGAACAACACCAGATTGCAACATTAGAAAAGGCGCTTACTGAATCCCGCTTGCGAGAGAAAGCCGCGAGGGTAGACAATTTATTGCCTTTCCAACCCCTAGATAGTCTAGTTTTGGCAATTCAAGCTATGGGTGAGAATCTGGAAAAACTACCCCAGCAGATTCTTGCACCAGTTCAGAACAGTTTGAATAAAGTAACAAATAAAGCAAGAGTCTCCATTCCCTTCCGTGATCATGAAGGTGATGTCAATTCTGTCGCCATCAGCGCCGATGGGCAGACCATTGTCAGTGGCGGTGGTGCGGGCACAGTGCGGTTGTGGAACCTCCAAGGTCTACCCTTAACTGAACCTTTGCGTGGTTATGAAGGTTATGTCTGGTCTGTCGCCATTAGCCCGGATGGGCAGACCATTGTCAGTAGCGGTGATGACGGCACAGTGGGGTTGTGGAACCTGCAAGGTCTGCCCTTAACTGAACCTTTGCGTGGTCATGAAGGTGATGTCAATTCTGTGGCCATCAGCGGCAATGGGCAGACAATTGTCAGTGGCGGTAATGACGGCACAGTGCGGTTGTGGAACCTGCAAGGTCAGACCTTAGCTGAACCTTTGCGTGGTCATGAAGATAATGTCAATTCTGTCGCCATCAGCGCCAATGGGCAGACCATTGTCAGTGGCGGTCAGGACGGCACAGTGCGGTTGTGGAACCTCCAAGGTCTGCCCTTAACTGAACCTTTGCGTGGTCATGAAGATTGGGTCAGGTCTGTGGCCATCAGCGCCGATGGGCAGACCATTGTCAGTGGCGGTGATGACGGCACAGTGCGGTTGTGGCGGGGTGGCTGGCGTGCATGGTTGCAAGTCTGTTGCGATCGCCTCCGCTACCATCCCATCTTCACCAATCCGCAAACAGAGGAAGCAAAAGCCGCTTGCGAAGTCTGCCGTAAATATGTTTGGAGTAAAGAAGAAGCTAAAAGCGGCGATTAATAAGAAGAAAACAGGATAAATAAACCTCTAATCTCCAAAGTTGAGGCTCAGAACTCCAGTTTTCACCTTCAGAACTCGGAACTTCGACCTCTGAACTCGGAACTTCGACCTTTGAACTCGTAACTTCGACCTTTGAACTCGGAACTTCGACCTTTGAACTCGGAACTCCGACCTTTGAACTCGGAACTTCGACTTCTGAACTCGGAACTCCGACCTTTGAACTCGAAACTTCATGCTCAGAACTGCAATATCCTAGATCCAAGGGTAAATGATGGTGAATGAAGGGCGATTATTTAGGAGTCAACTACAATTAACATCAAGTTTGGGTCAACCCCAAAATTAAATCTTGTCATCAACTATCTAAAACTTACTCGTAATGCGTCCACATCCGAATTATCTTGACTAATTGTTCGGATTCGATGACTTCATATACCAACCGATGCTGTATATTTATCCTGCGAGAATACGCACCTAATAGACATCTCCGCAAATTAATGCATGACCCCTCTCCAAACCTCTCTCCGCTTCGGGGAGAGGCTTTAATTCCCCCTTCCCTCGTAGGGAAGGGGGGTAGGGGGTTAGGTCTGTGCGTGGATTTAAGGTTTCTAAATCTTTTTCGGAGACATCTAATAAATCACCAACCAGCTTTTCATAAGGTGGAGGATTTTGAAAGGGATTTTTTTTAATAACTACAAGCATTCTTGGATCGGAGTTGCTAGTCCTTCTTTTATAGATTCTCCCATTCCAGGTGTAGATAACAAGTAAAGAGTCTCCTGAATTGCAGACCAGTCTTTTTCCGCCAGCAGAATAGCATTACCGCGATCGCCTTGAATGATCACAGGCTTACCCTGCTCTGCAACTTGGTCTATCAGTTCTTGTAAATTATTTTGAGCGTCGTTGACAGAAAGCGAAGACATCATGCTCTTTTAGCTCACGATAACTTTACTTTAGTTTATCTACGAACTTATGCAAGTAAGTAAGGAGCGTGCATATTAAATTATGGCGAGTGAAAGGCGATCGCCCTAAAAACTCGGATGTTCTAAACTGGAACTACATTGTTAGCGATCGCTGATGGCACAAACTACATTTAAGGTTGAAGCATTTTGGGATTCAAACGCAGAAGTTTGGGTAGCAGCTAGTGATGACATCCCTGGATTGGTAACAGAAGCTTCTACGATTGAGCTTCTGACGCAAAAGCTACGAGAAATAATTCCAGAACTGATTATTCTCAACAAAATTGTCCCTTCTGACTATGTGGGTTCTATCACCTTTGAGTTAACTAGCCATCGACAAGAGTTGATTAAGGTAGCTTCATAGATGGGTGCTTCCTTTACTCCTGAGTTGAAAAAGATGCTTTCAGAAGTTGGGTGCTACTTTGAACGGCAAGGCAAAGGAGATCATGAAATCTGGTACAGTCCAATTACAGACCGTCGGTTTGTTGTAGACGGAACCATCAAGTCACGCCATACCGCCAACGGAGTTTTAAAACAAGCTGGACTTCCCAAAGCCTTTTAATGGGATAGCAAGTAGCAAGTAAGTACGGTAGAACAGGAAAAATAGACTTTTAACCCACATTCCGCAGATGTGACTCAGATTACAGAAAATAATTTACCAACTTGCGCCAAATCTACATTTCCACCACTGATGATGACGCCAATCCTCGCCTCTGGTGCTGTCACCACACCTTCGAGTAAGGCTGCTGCTGCTAATACTCCAGTAGGTTCAACTACAATTTTCAGACGTTCCCATAAAAAAAACATGGTGCGAAGAATCGCTTCTTCAGATACCGTCACCATATCATCGACGTAATGCAACACTAAGGGGAAAGTAATTTGACCAAGGCTAGGAGTCCGGGCACCATCGGCGATGGTATCAGGATTCTTGACAGTTTGCAGGGTTTTGCTGTGAAAGGAGCGGGTAGCATCATCGGCAAGTGCTGGTTCTACTCCAATTACTTTACAATTCGGTAAAAGTGCTTTGGCTGCGATCGCACTACCAGAAAGTAAGCCGCCACCACCACAACAAACTAACAGCAAGTCCAATTCGCCAACTTCTTCAATCAACTCTAAAGCAGTTGTACCTTGTCCGGCAATTATATCAGGATGGTCGTAAGGAGGAATGAGTGTTAAACCTCTTTCTTGTGCTATGGTTTTGGCTAATTCTTCTCTGTTTATTTGTCGATTGTATAAAATTATCTCAGCGCCATAACTGCGAGTGGCGGCTTGTTTGACTGCCGGTGCAACATCAGGCATTACAATAACAGTGGGAATATTTAATAATTGTCCGGCAAGAGCGATCGCTTGTCCATGATTCCCAGAAGAAAAAGTAATGACACCTCTTTGTTTTTCTGGAATAGGCAGTTGTATAAGTGCGTTATATGCACCTCTAAATTTAAATGATCCTGTGCGTTGAAAATTTTCGCATTTAAAAAACACTTGGCTATTAGTGCGATCGTTAACGATTCTAGAAGTAAGCACAGGTGTACGGTGGGCAATCCTAGAAAGACGCTTTTGTGCCGCTTGCACATCTGTGATGGTAACGGAGTTATGCTGAGGCATTGCCGACAGTGTTGTGACTCAAAAAGTAATTATACTTCCTAATGCTCCCTACTATGGGTAAATGCAGAGTGTTTTGTCGTCAGATATCGCCTTCAAAACTTCGGCTTTTTAGCTTAGAACTCGGAATTTCAAGTTTTAATCTGAAAAATTGCCGAGATAAATACTACATTTTCGCATCTTGAAATCGATGAACTTTTATCCTACTTTTCTCAGTTTTCGCTACTAACAGTTATGATACTCATTTGTTCTCGCAAAATCGTAACTTGAGAAAGCATAATTTTCTCCATCGCCCCAGTTTCCAAGGTTCCCATCCAGCGAATCATCGACGAGAGAAATAATTCTTTGAGATATGCGAAAGAAAAGCCATCTGTGAGTGTAATTATCTTGCTTACAGCCTCATCAGACAAACGCATTGCAGTTTTTAATTTATGATTCCACAATGCTATGTAAGCTTGTCTTGCTACGATATCTGGTAATTCAAAGTGATATTTGCGGTCAAACCTACTGGGGCGATCGCAAATTGCCGAATCTAATCGTTCTGGATGATTTGTAGTTGCGATAGTGATAATTCCCTCGTTCAAGGCGAAGCCATCAAGTTCATTTAAAAAGAAAGAGCGATTTTCTTCAGTTAAGAGAGAATCGATATCTTCTAATACCAAAATACAAGGTGCTGACTGCCGTGCTTGTTTGAATATTTTACGAATGTTTTCACTATCAGTATCATACTCAGACTTAAAGCTTTTAACGTACAAGCAAGGCTGTTGCATTTGATTAATCAGTGCTTTTACTGTGTGCGTTTTACCATTTCCCGGTGAACCAATAAACAAAATACCTCGCTTCCAAGGCACACTATAAGCTGCGTAGGTTTCGCGGGCTGCAAAGAATTTAGTCAGATCATCTTGAATATTTTCCTTAAGATTACCCTGCAAGATGAGATTATCGAAAGTAGCACCTTTAATGGATTGAAACAAATCTGGATTCTTTGCCCAATAACCATCTTCAAAAACCAAAACCTCGTCACGAATTTCTGAATTCCAATCACAAACTGCAACAAAAAACTCTTCAGCTAGTTCTTTTTTATCAGCCAAAATCCAGTAATATCGAGTTTTACAATAACCTTCTTGCCAACTCATTAAGAGTATATCGAATTTATGTTCTTGCCATGTGACTTCAAAACTGGCATTTTCGGTATAGTTGTATATTTCTTTGTCCATCCCATTCCAGCTAGTAATAATCTGGTTGTGGATAAAGATATTATGTTGAAGAGTACAGAGATTTATGTTGGCATAATTCTCCAAATTAAATGCAGAATCACTACCTTCTATTAGTACTTTATTGGGATAAAGTGCTGCTAACTCCTGACTGATATGGTAGGCGATCGCATTATTAGGTAGACTAAGTGCTTCTGTAATTAGTTGTTGAATTTTCACAGCTATTTATCTCCCTGACGCTTTATGATCTGGAAATTCTCACATTAATGTTTAGCTACAAGTCATCTGGGATAAATTCCAGATAATACCATCCTTGTAAAAAAAGGCGCACAGATATACACCCCTACGATATTACACAAACAGTTGCGTAAACTCATACATTAAATCCACCCTGCCTTTACGTAACATGGCTGGATCTAATCTTTCAGTAGTGTTGCAAGTCATCAAAACAACTAGTCTTTGCTGCATCTGAATACCAGAATCATCAATTACACTCTGATACAAAGTGCCATCCAGCAAACTGAGAATGTGTTCGGTTTTGTTATTGTATTGCGCTACTTCGGAAGCGCGATTTTGCGCTAGATTATCAGCTTCATTAATAACAATACAAATACGCTCTATGTAAGTCGGTGGGACAAAGTTAGCGATCGCATCATGATCTAAAATAAAAATTACATACCCTAAAGGCATCAGAATTTCTTTTGCTACTGCTTGTGTCCAGACTGTTTTACCTGTACCTGGTTCTCCATGTACAACAACCGCTAACTGGTTTTGATTAAGAACCGCTTGCTGTACAGAATCAGTAAAATTTTGTATATCTGTCGGAAATGTCCGAATGGGAAATTGACTGTGAACCTTGCCCACACGACTTTGATATCCACTCAGCATGACTGCTAAATCGTAAGTTGCTTTGTTAATTAGTGGCGCGAGATTTTTTGCCATTAAAGTATATTGTCGTCGCCCGCGATCGTAAGGGTCAATTTGCAACCATACGTCATACTCCGACCAGTAAGCATAAACAGTATTAATCACGTCTAAGCGTTCCCAGCTAACAAATTTATCTATAGGAAAATAAAAATCTCTTTCTGAATAATACTGGGTAATAATATCGGGACACGCCAACAAATGTAATACTCGCAGTACAGTAATTTCTTGCAATCGGTTAAGAACGTAATCAATAGGAATGCTGCTACGGCTGACAAATTGGACGATAGGTGTTTCCGTACTTAAAATATCTTTGTAGCGATGATCTGGTGATTGAGGATCTGGTGTGATGTAATTCCAAAACTTTTCAACTTCGTAGCGCGTATTATCAGATACAACATTTAACAAATTAGCCCACCAAGCATAATTATTTCGTCCCAAAATCTCAGCAATATTACTTGCTAAACTCAAACTTTTTTGAGTTAATTCGCCTGAGTCACTATGCAACAGTTTCCCCAAAAATTCCCAGTCTAATTCTCGATGAAACGGTCGCCAACCGCTAGCAAGTAAGCTTTGTCGGGTATTATTTGCCGGAGTGCCTTCATTGCTTCTAAAATAGTCAAAATCCATATTTGTTAGGTATGTAGCATTAATCGAGCTATTTTGTGTTGAGGTAGGAGATTGTAAAAAAGTTATTTTAATTTAACTCATTTCTTATGTATTATACTGTAATACATAAGGGATACCTGTGTCAACTTTAGTTTTTTGACAAAGCAATTAGTAAGTGAGGCTTTATTTTTAGATATTGATGTAACTGCACCATTTATCTATCTCTAGATGAGATCAGTTAAGGTGAGGGTAAATGTTGTTAAGCCATTAGCGCTTTCTACTTGAATGTTTCCTTGTAGTTGTTCGACTAATTTCTGTACTATAGGTAGACCTAATCCTGAACCACCTTGATTCCAGATGTCTGCATTGGGGAACCGATAAAATTTCTCAAAAATTCGTGGTAATTCTGTTGCCGGAATTTCTGCTGAATTATTGGTAGTAATAATAGTTTTTGCGGGTACTTCTGAAGAATCATAACGTACACTTAGGATAATTTCACCACCAGCAGGTGTGTATTTACAGGCATTGTTTAGCAATTCTACTATGATTCGTTCTAAACTAGTGCCGTCTGAGAAGAGCGGCGGCAGATTTGAAGGGAGATTGATTTGTAGAGTTTGCTGATGTTCTTTAATGCGGATTTGAAACGGCTGAATAACCCAAGGTAGCCACTGTTGTAAAAACAACATATCAGGCTTAATAACTGGATAGGATGAGATTTCCAGCTGTTGTAAGTCTAGTAAATCGTTGATTAATTCTAGCTCGCGATCGCACTCGGTTTCCATAAGCTCTAGATAGCGGTGAGATGACTCGGTATCAGGAGATATTTGGATCATTTGAATCATCATCTTCAGATTATTCAATGGCGAGCGCAGTTCGTGGGAAACTAAATTCAAAAAGTCATTTTTGAGTTGATTTATCTCCTCCCATTGCAGCACAAGTTGCTCTTGCTCGATTTGCTTTTGACGCGCCTCAATTGCTCGTTTACGCTCAGTAATATCTCGAAATACCAACACAGTACCCGTTACATTATCTTTGTCATCTTTAATTGGTGCAGCGCTGTCATCAATTGGTATTTTTGCACCGTTTTTAGCAATCAGAATAGTTTCTGCCGGTAGACCGACGATAGTACCGTCTTGCAGGACTTGTATTATCGGACTTTCAATAGAGTTATGAGTTTCTGTATTGGCAATATTGAATATTTCTGATAAATTTCTGCCACAAGCTTCTTCCTGCTTCCACCCAGTCAGATTTTCAGCTACAGGATTCATAAAAGTTATCAATTCTTGCAGATTGCTAGCAATCACACCATCGCCGATACTTTTTAAAAGTGCGTCCAGCCATTTTTTATTTGCTTTTAATTGCCTTTCTAGACCATGCTTAGTCAGAGCTATTTCAATATTAGTTTGTAGTTCTCTTTCTTTAAAAGGTTTGAGTATGTAGCCAAACGGCTCAGTTATCTTGGCTCGCTCCAATGTTTTCTCATCTGCATAAGCAGTCAAATAAACTACTGGAATATCCAAACGTTTATAAATTTCTTGAGCAGCTTCTATTCCGTCCATCGCGCCTTTAAGCCTAATATCCATTAGCACTAAATCTGGGGATGTTTCTATTGCTTTATTAATTGCTTCTTCTCCTGAAGAAGCAATAGCAGAAACCGTGTAACCAAATTTCTGAAGTCGATACTGTAAATCTTTAGATACAATAGCTTCATCTTCGACAACTAAAATTTTTGCATTTGTCATTATTTTGGATTTATATTAATGGGAATGTCACCTGACACTCTACTCCTACAGCCCCTTTGATAGTAATATTTCCTGCTAGTTGCTGGGTTAAAGCATCTACCAGCTGCCAGCCTAATGATGTTATTTTTTTTAATTCAAAGTTTGTTGGTAAGCCAATGCCATTATCAGTAACTCTTAGTGTCAAGTTACTGTCAAATTTTTCCTTAATTTCAATACAAATTGTACCATTTTTCCCTGCTGGAAAAGCATATTTTAAAGAGTTAGATACAAGTTCATTGATAATTAAGCTACAAGGGATTGCTGTATCCAAGCCTAGAAAAATATGATCGTCAACATTTATTGTCAGGGCGATCGCATCTTCATTGACTTCATATGCAGTAAATAAACTTGCTACCAAATCTCGGACATATTCACCAAAATTAATCCTTGCCAAGTCTTGAGATTGGTACAATTTTTCGTGAATCAGAGCCATTGATGCAATTCGCTGCTGGCTTTTTTGAAATATTGCCAAATCGTATTTGTCTTTGATATAAGCCGATTGCAGATTTAGCAGACTGGAAATAACTTGTAAATTGTTTTTGACGCGATGGTAAATTTCTTTTAATAACACCTCTTTTTCTAAAAGTGATGCTTGGATTTGCTCCTCTGACCGCTTGCGATCGCTAATGTCTTCGACCACAGCAATAAAATACTTTGGCTCGCCAGAAGGTTCACGCATTAAAGACACGGTGAGATTAATCCAGATTATGGAATTATCTTTGCGGAAATAGCGCTTTTCCATTGAGTAAGTTTGAATATCATCTGCTAAAATCTGGTCAACGTATTTCAAATCAGCTTTCAGATCATCTGGGTGAGTAATATCCTGAAAAGTTAGCAACTGTAGTTCTTCAAGTGTGTAACCGACAAGATCGCAAAGCTTCTGATTAACTAACAACCACCTTCCATCTATGGCTACATGGGCGATACCAACCGCAGCTTGATGGAATGCAGCACGGAATCGCTGTTCGCTTTCCCGCAATGCTTCTTCTATTCGCTGACGCTCACTAATTTCTGTCTGTAGTGATTGATTAATTCTCGTTAACTCTGCTGTCCGTTCCTCAACCATACTTTCTAGTTGGTTAAGTAGGTTACTTAGTGCCTTCTCTGCTTGTTTACGCTCAGTAATATCCGTATGTGAGCCTGCCATCCGCACCACATTACCGTTTTCATCCCACAACCCTTGACCTCGATCCAAAATCCATTTGTAGGTGCCATCTTTACATAAAACTCGATGCTCGGTAATGTAGAACGGTGTTTTCTTTTCAAAGTGATCTTGAACAGCTTGTGTCACCCAGTTAAGATCATCAGGATGCACTCGTGTCAACCTTTCATCTAAATGGTTAGAAATTTCGTAGTCTTCGTAACCGAGCATTTCCTTCCAGCGACCTGAGAAGAAAACTTCATTGGTTTTAACATTCCAGTCCCAAATGCCATCATTATTGCCGCGCAAAGCTAACTGCCAGCGTTGTTCACTTTCCCTTAACACCTCTTCAGTCCGTATCCGTTCAGCAATTTCCTTTGCTAGCTGGCAGTTTGCCGCCTCCATTTGGGCAGGACTCGGCAAAGCCAATGCCTGGGGTATTAATTGCACAAGTTCGATGGCTGTCAATACGGAGACCAAGGCGGTTATGGCTTTGATCAATCCCGATAGCCAATAGGTAGGATACCAAAGAGTCCACACATCCATTAAATGTGTTGTGCCACAAGCAACGATAAATGTGCCAAACATTAGGAACATCCAGCCGAAAGGCACATCTCGCCGTTTACGGACAAAATAAACTAGCATCACTGGAATTGAATAATAAGCAAGTCCGGTTAGCATATCTGAAAGCAGATGCAACCATACCAATTCTGGTTTCCAGAGGTAGCAGTGTCCGTGGGGAATAAACTGGTTAGTAGAGAAAAAGTTATTTAAAAATTCCATGATTAAAACCTATACACTGCACAAGTCTTCATTGAAGCCAGAGTGTGAATGAAGAGGTTTTCTGCCTAGTTTCTGTAGACGCGCAGACGCCTAAAGGATGGCTTCTCACCCTCTAAAAGAGAACACATTCGGTTCATCGCAGTGTTGCCGGACTACAAAGCAGAAACCGTAGGCTAGGCTTGAGAGCGGCTGGACGTCGGCTAGGACTTCTACATCCTTGATCCGTCATACTTTCTGAGTTTTTTAACCTGATAATTTAAGATTTATTGACATTAAGGTATCGCGATCGCTTTGGTTATTGTTACCGTATATACTCTGAAATGAAACCTTTAGTAAATCACCGTAATATTTCCCTTACATAATATAATTTGTACTTAATTACATAAGTATATAAGACTAGTATATTCTTTTTTAAGAAGCTCCGTACATCTGAAAAGACATAAAATCACTCGTCTGCGTTTTAGATGAACTACTCAAATAGTAACGGTTAATCAGAAAACGCAGGAACTAAGCACGAAAACGTCTCTTCTCTACGAGACGCTCCGCGAACGCTCGCAATGACGGAAATATTTACCTTTGCGTAAGTCCTGTAAATATTTAGTAAAATATAAAACAATTAGCCTGCCTAAGCAGGCTAATTTCGTGTAGCCACAGACTTGAGTCTGACGGAATATTACTAAATTACTGTCCCGGAAGTTGCTTTTTCAGCGCTTCCAGAGAAGCCCAACGGTTATCAACTAAAGTTTCAGAAGTATCAGAACTATCAAAAGTACTTGGAGGAATACCTGGACAATTGCGATCGCATAACTGGCGCTGTGGTACTGCCAAGCACATTTGTTCATACAGCCATTCGTTAGGATAAAAATAACCATCAGGTGGTAGGGTTTCAAGCAAATCTTCCATAGTCACTTCCCTTTCTAGGGGCAAGTCATTTGCTTGATTTGCAGTTTCGTCTAACCAGATGATTTCTTTCGTATCAAGCTCTAAACGTCGATTGTATTGCTGCAAACAGCGATTGCAGGTACAAGTGATAATTGTTTCTGCCTGACTAGATACTTCCAGGTAATTGCCATGATGCTGCACACGCACATGACCGCGAACTGGTGTCAACGTTTCCAAACCAGGCAGAAATTCTTTAACTTGAACTTCCTCTGTCCGCTCCGATGCTCCGGTTAGCTGCGGAATATAAATTGCGTCCATAGGATTTGTGAGACATCCTCACGAAAATTAATGGTGATTATCAGCAATTGCGTTGATAATACATTCTTTATTTTATCTCTTAGGGATAATATAAATTTTGAAATTATATAGTTATGAGTTTTCAATTAACTCCTAACTCTTGTACAGACGCGATTAATCGCGTCTCTACTCCTAAACGCGAGGATTAATCGCGTCTCTACTTCTAAACTCCTTCCAACGAAGCCGGACGCACAACCAGATGACGATGCGGCTCTTTGCCGCGACTAAAGGTTTCTAAATCTCCAAATTCCTTCAAGAAGGTATGGATTTGACGCCGTTCAGCAGAACTGAGGGATTTAATTTCCACTTCTCTACCAGAAAAACGCACTTCATCGGCTGCTGCTTCTGCTAATGCGCGAATTTCGGCTTCTCTTTTAACCCGGTAGCCATTTAACTCAATGGTGTAAGAGGCTTGTTCTTCAGGAGGTTGGCTTAGATTTAAAACCGAATTCGCTAGATACTGAATCGCATCTAGCACAGAACCATCGGCACCAATTAATACCTGGATTTGTTCTGATGTCAAGTTGGTTTGGTCAATTGTCAACCAGTAGTTATCTGGTTCTGGGGAATCGCCATCTTGAGATTGAGCAGTTTCTAAATGACCCTGAATCTCAGCAGGTATCCCAGTGAATTCCAGCAGTGTTGTTAACCACTGCTGACCTCGCTGCATGGGAATGTTGCTCATGATCCCCCTGTCGCCTTTTTCTTAGAACTTTTTGGTTCAAACGGCAATGCCTTTTGTTCTGGGACTGCTGCTTCTTTCTCCTGAGTTTCTACGATTTTTTGCAGTTCTTCTGGTAGAGGTTCGCGGGAGAGAAGATAAGTTTGTGCAGTTTGGAAAACATTACCAATCACCATATACATCAGTACACCAGCTGGTAAGGGGAAGAACAAAAACATTCCAGAAAAGATGACTGGAGTGATTTTGTTAACCGTATCCTGCTGTGGATTGCCACCGCTAGAATTTTGCCCAGAAAGCATTTGGCTAACATAAAGGCTGAGTCCAAAGAAGACAATCATGGCGACGATATCCCAGTGGATTGTGCCATCTGGATCAGTTGCACCAACCCTACCTAAGGCATCAATAAATAGAAAACCTTTTTCTGCTGCTAGTCCAGGAATTGTTCCTTGAATGGCAACTTCTCCGGGCTGTAAGGCTTGTACATTGCCTTGGGCATCAATTTTTACCCTATCTTCCCCTTTGGTGATTTTCCAGTCAGGAATCAGCTTATTTTCTGGGTGTTCTGCTAAGAGTACCTGAAATGGTTTGCCCTCAACTGTCTGATATTGGATCTTGGTTTGTTCTCCCACCGCTAGTTTGTTACCGCCAGGAAGGATTGCAGCTACTTTAACGTGTTCCCCATCAGCAACGTAAATGTTTTGAGGAGCAGTGGCAAAGGCTTGCGGTTGAATTTGTTCGATTTGTTCTGCGGGAAAGATTTCCAGGTTAACGCTGTAGTTCACACCTGAGAAAGGCGAACCCCGCAAAGTAGCGAACAGCGCTAATAAAACCGGCATTTGTATTAGCAATGGAAAACAGCCTGCCAAGGGATTACCAAATTCTTTTTGGACATTGACCATTTCCTCTTGCTGCTTTTGCGGATTATCCTTATGGCGCTCTTTGATTTCTGCCATCCGCTTTTGCATCAAAGGTTGTACAATTCGCATCTTCCGCATATTGCGAATTGAGCCAGCACTCAGGGGATAGAGCGCGAAGCGGACTATCAATGTCAAAGCAACGATCGCCAATCCGTAGCTAGGCACAATATCATAGAAAAAATCTATGATGGGCAGCATCACGTTGTTCGAGAGAAAGCCGATACCAAAATCCATTATTCTGAATTTAACCTGAGCTACTGTAAACTGACTGAATCTAATTTATCTAAAATCATCACTTATCTGCTACTATCCTTCACTACGGATAGCTGCACATTCCCAAAAATGGGGAGTGGGGAGTGGGGAGTGGTATGTAGTTTTTGGTAAGTGGGAAGTTCTTAATTTGGATTTGGGATTTTATCTGAGTAAATTTTGTATTCACTACTCCCTACTCCCTATTCCCTACTCCCTACTCCCAGCGCTGCTATATTCGGGATTTTTTGCAGCAATTTTTTCATTGATGTAGTCATAGACTTCCCGAAATTTGGGAATTGCCCGCAATTCGAGACGACTGCCATTTCTTAGGGTTATCACCATATCTCCCCAAAAGCCAATGCCACGGGGGACTTTGACGATTTTAACAATTTCTGAATAAATTACGTCAGTGCGATCGCGCCCCTGCCAACCTCCAATCACCGTAATTCGGCGATCTGTGATCCGGAAACGTAGCCACAATGCCCGGACAATGGCCCCAACTGTCAATGGTATCCCAACAACGGTTAGCCCAATTAGCAGGTTGATAATCAGATCCCCTACATGGGGCCCACCTTCATAATATACGTCTTCACGAATGCCCATCGAACACCTCCGCTTGTGCCAACAACTGCTCTAATTCTTGCAGAAATTGTGGGCTTACGCACTTAGATTCTGCTGCTGTGGGTTTCACAACGACCACTAGCCGCCATCCTGGTAATAATTTTGGCAGCAAATTGTGCAAAGCAGCAGTAATTTGCCGTTTGATCCGGTTGCGAACTACTGCCCTTTTGCTGACTTTTGTGCTAATTGAAATACCAATTTGCGTGCTGGCTATATGTGCTAAGTCAGTTGCTTGTATAGTCTGGGTGGCAGTGTCCAAAGAAGGTTTTTTTGAACATGACGGTTTTAAGGCTCTCAATGTTAAATAAGAACCATGACGCCGAATTCCTTCCCGGAAAACTGCCTGGAAATCCTTTCGGGATTTTAGCCGATTTGCTTTGGGCAAAGCCACAGATGCTCTTTTACCTTGATATGCCTTAAACGGCCAAACGGTGACGTCCCTTTTTTCTCCTGGCGCGAATTACGTTTCTACCGTCTGGTGTCCGCATCCTGGCGCGAAAACCAGAGGTTCTTTTTCTCTTACGATTCGTACCGCCTAGTGTTCTTTGCATACTGTTCTCCTCTTAGGTGATTTTTATAAAAACTCACAATCTCAAATTTTATCACTTTAATTGAGAATTGGGGATGGGGCATTGATTGTCTCTCTTGTCCCCATTGTCTCCCACTCCCTACTCCCTACTCCCTACTCCCCACTTTTAATTAATGGTCATAATCCAGCTTCCCACGTAACGTAGTAGTGGCACATCGCCAGGGGAGAGTACTTGACAGTTAAAATAGTAAGTACCGCCGAAGGCTGGGTTTTTCACGTTAGATAACACTAACTCAACTGCGCTACCTGCTGGCACTGGCTCTTGGGGAAAAATATTAATTAGCTTACCTTCTTTGTCCCACTTCACCTCAGAAAGGGGAACTGCTTTGCCTTTGACTCGGACTTCAATTTTTTTCTGGTCAAAAGTTCCTTTGTAATAATCAGGGTAGGTAATGGCAAATTGACCAACCGCCAATTTCATTTTTTTGGCTGGGATCTTCAATATGTATCGATCCCAACCATTAGATTGTCCGCCAAAATCTAAGCGGAAGGGCAGTTCATTTTCCCTTTTGATGCCGCTAAAGAGCGTAAATCCGTTTTGCGCCCAAGTCAGGGCTGGGAGTGCAGTGACCAAAAAGCTAGTCAGGGCTAAAGCAGAAAGTAAACGTCGCATAATTGGGCTTCCTCTACCAAAATATAAATCTGTTATCTAAAAATAACTGTGTGTTAGTATTTGTTACTAAACTTTACTACTGGTTTCCTGACAATTGACGTTCAATCACAACAAAAAGTGCCATTCTTCCCGAAGTTTGGGCGACAGCAAAATTACTTAGCTATAAGTTTAACATATAGTCGATTTACTTCATTCCCCTTATAGAGTCCTGATTTGATTACTAAGTTGGTCAAATTTTGAACTAAATAGAAGCACAGTTGGAATTAGATTATGTTTCAAAATATGTATAAATGTATCTAAATTTGAGAATTTTGTTATAAAACTTGAGCCGTGCCATCAGCGATCGCTAGTTAACTTGGGATAAAGTGATTAAAACAAGTTTGAATCAAAATCGTAATCCTTAAAATTTGATTGGGAAATTATCAAGACTTTAACAACTTGATGAATATTACTCCATAACAAAGGAATATCAAGATTTCTCAATCCCGAAAATAAGCTGAAGATAAAGATGCAAAATTTGGGAATCAATTTAGGATATGCAATACATAACCTTGTTTGCAACTATCTGAAAATATGACCTCTGCGAGCGGCAAAGTAAAGCTTTGCCTGGAGAGCTAAGAGTGAGAGGGGAAAGGTTCAAGGTTTAATCTACTAGTAAAAGTCATGGCTGATATTCCTGCCTAAGTACTATAAGTGCGGGTTATCCCTCATCTGGACAATCGCTTACTTGGCAGAGATTTAAGTATTTATCTTCAGGAGATTTCATGAGAATAGCAGTTGCTAAAGAAATTGAAGTTTGTGAACGTCGTGTAGCATTAATTCCTGACGCCGTTGCCCGATTGGTAAAACAAGGTTTGGAAGTCTGGGTAGAAACAGGTGCAGGAGAGGGAGCTTTTTTCAGCGATCCTGACTATGAAGCAGCAGGAGCCACAATAATTAGTGATACTGCCAAATTATGGGGTGAAGCAGATATTCTGCTGAAAGTCGGCCCACCGCAAGTACGAGAAGATGGACGCTCAGAAATTGACTTGTTAAAGGAAGGGGCTGTATTAGTCAGCTTCCTCAATCCCTTGGGAAATCCTGTTGTGGTAGAGCAACTGGCAAATCGAAAAGTCACAGCCTTGAGTATGGAAATGATTCCCCGTACCACCAGGGCGCAAAGTATGGATGCTTTGTCGTCGCAAGCTTCATTAGCAGGCTATAAGGCAGTATTAATTGCCGCAGCTGCATTACCGAAATATTTCCCGATGTTAACCACAGCCGCAGGGACGATCGCACCAGCCAAAGTATTTATTATGGGCGCGGGTGTAGCCGGATTGCAAGCGATCGCCACAGCTAGACGCTTGGGAGCAGTGGTAGAAGCTTTTGATATTCGTCCTGCGGTTAAAGAAGAAGTCCAAAGCTTGGGGGCAAAATTCGTTGAAGTCAAATTAGAGGAAGAAACCGTCGCTGCTGGTGGTTACGCCAAGGAAATTTCTGAGGCTAGCAAACAACGTACTCAAGAAGTTGTCGCCGAACACGTCAAAAATTCTGATGTGGTGATTACTACTGCTCAAGTGCCTGGGAGACAAGCACCACTGCTCGTTACAGAAGAAATGGTGGCACAAATGAAACCCGGTTCAGTGATTGTAGATTTGGCTGCTGAACAGGGTGGTAACTGCGCCTGCACCGAACCCGGCAAAGATATTGTGTGGAACGGTGTGACAATTATCGGCCCTATCAATCTCCCATCATCAATGCCAATTCATGCCAGCCAATTATATGCCAAGAATGTAACATCGTTGATTCAACTGCTAATTAAAGACAAAGCTTTGCAGGTGGACTTTGCTGATGACATCGTTGATGCGGCTTGCGTTACCCACGCAGGTGAAATTCGCAATCAACGAGTGCGGGATGCACTACAAGCTTTGAATACTCAAGAACCGGCGGTTAATTAGGAATTTTAGATTTTAGATTTTGGATTTTAGATTGAATTTAATCCAAAATCTAAAATCCAAAATCCAAAATTGAATCGCCCATCTACATTAAGGAGTTTTGATTTCATGACAGAGGCATTAATTGCTGCTTTGTTTGTATTTGTTTTGGCATCTTTTATCGGTTTTGAAGTCATCAACAAAATACCACCGACTCTACACACGCCCTTAATGTCAGGCTCAAACGCGATTTCTGGGATTGCGGTACTTGGGGCAATAGTGGCTGCTGGTGCCAGAGAGACAAATGTATCAGTAATTCTCGGTTTGATTGCTGTGGTACTCGCAACAGTCAACGTTGTGGGTGGTTTTTTGGTAACAGACAGAATGTTGCAAATGTTCAAGAAGAAGGAGATTAAGGCGTGAGCGACTTTTTACCAACTGGCATTCAGCTGACGTACTTAGTCGCTGCATCGTTATTCATTCTGGGCTTGAAAAAGCTGGGTTCACCTGCTACAGCGAGAAACGGTAATCTCATCGCGGCTGTAGGGATGCTGTTAGCGATCGCAGCGACAATGTTAGATCAACATGTGTTGAACTACGAGATGATATTGTTGGGCTTGGCTATAGGATCGGCAATTGGTGCGATCGTTGCCTATAAAGTCCAAATGACTGAAATGCCCCAAATGGTGGGTTTACTCAACGGCTTGGGGGGTGCGGCTTCGGCATTAGTAGCCGTTGCCGAATTCTGGCGGTTATTAGATAGTTCTCAGTCGATACCCTTAGATGTCAACATTTCCATCCTGTTGGACGTGTTAATCGGTGGTATTACCTTCACGGGTAGTTTTTTAGCCTTTGCCAAATTGCAAGGTTTAATCAGTGGTTCCCCGATTACATTTCCTTTCCAGCAACCATTTAACCTCTTGCTTCTGGGTGCTTATATAGTAGGTAGTGCCTATTTAATCATCACACCAGATAGCTTACCTATATTCTTGGGAGTAGTTGGCGTTTCATTGCTGCTGGGCGTGATGTTCGTCATCCCCATTGGTGGCGGCGATATGCCAGTGGTAATCTCGCTGTTGAACTCGTTGTCAGGTGTGGCGGCGGCTGCGGCTGGGTTCGTGGTGATGAACAATATGTTAATCATCGCTGGTGCTCTGGTGGGAGCATCTGGGTTAATCCTCACCGAGATTATGTGTAAGGCGATGAACCGCTCGTTATTTAGTGTGTTGTTCAGCGCTTTTGGTACAGGTTCTAGTTCTGGTGGTGGTGCTGCTGCTAGTGGTGGTGCAACTGATCAAACTGTCCGCAGCATCGATCCTGAAGAAGGGGCGATGATGTTGGGTTATGCCCGTTCTGTGGTAATTGTACCTGGTTATGGTATGGCAGTTGCCCAAGCGCAACATAGCGTCCGGGAATTGGCAGATCAGCTAGAAAAAATGGGCGTTGATGTCAAGTATGCGATTCATCCCGTTGCTGGGAGAATGCCGGGGCACATGAATGTGTTGTTGGCGGAGGCAAATGTGCCTTATACGCAGTTGTACGATATGGAAGATATTAATCCCCAGTTTGAGCAAGCAGATGTGGCTTTAGTAATTGGGGCAAATGATGTGGTAAATCCGGCGGCGCGGAGTGATAAAAATAGCCCGATTTATGGTATGCCAATTTTGGAAGTAGATCGGGCAAAGCAGACGATTGTAATTAAGCGCGGGATGAGTACGGGTTTTGCCGGTGTAGATAATGAGTTGTTCTACAAGGAGAAAACGACGATGCTTTTTGGTGGCGCTAAAGATATGGTGTCGAAGTTGGTTTCGGAAGTGAAGCAACTTTAACGTAGACGCGAAGCGGCTTCCCGTAGGGTACCGCAGAGGCGCAGAGAGCGCGGAGTAAAGAATTTAGAGAGTTTGCTTGCCTTGGGGGTGTGATGCTTCTGAGGCAAGTTTTTTGTTGGGGAATTATCTCATGGAAAGGTGCAAAGAATAAAAAGTTTATTTATTATAGACTTGATAATTTAGGAAAATTTTAACTTTGGTTATTTAACTTGACGTTCCATATATACTCGATTAGTTTTGACGAACAAGTTTTAATTTTTTCAGTAAAATAACAGAGTTATGTTGAGTCAAGATTTTTTTAATGATGAGTTTCTAGAAAAAAGAGTTGATACATTTTATGGATATGGTAATTATAAAGGAAATTATTGGTTTATTGGTATAGAAGAAGCAGGAGGAGATTTTCAAGATGTTGAAAAAAGAATAAATATATGGTCAAACAGGGGCAAATGTGAAATAGATGATGTTGCAGAATATCATATAGATATGGGAACATGGGACGAAAACATACAACCAACATGGAATAAATTGATTCGCATTGTCTTAACTGCTAAAGGAACAGGGAATATTGATAAAGAAGATGTCCGTAAATATCAAATAAACGAATTAGCTAGGAAAGATAAAGAGACTTGTTTATTAGAATTATTACCTTTACCCTCACCATCTCTTAAACATTGGATATATGGTAAACATTCTAAGCTTACTTTTTTATCTAATAAAGATACTTATAAAAATTATTGTGTTGAAAAGCGAATAAATCATATTAGTCAAATAATAAAAGAACATCAACCTAAAGCTGTTGTTTTCTATGGTATAGGATTTGAATCTTATTGGAGAAGAATAACTGAAAAAATAACTGATGTTGAGTTTTCACCAACTTCAGAAGGTTTCTTAATTTCTAGAAATAGTCAGACTGTGTTTGTTATAGCTAAACATCCTGTAGCTAGAGGTTTAAAAAATGAATATTTCCATAACATTGGTAGAGCGATCGCTGCTAAAATAGCGGAAAAATAATTATTTGCGTAGTTTGTGGTTCGTTTAAAAAAAGCGATCGCCTGCAAAATCTTTATTGTGCGATCGTTCTCTTCTTTCTTGCGTGAGATAAAAAAGCGATCGCCTGCAAAATCTCCAGTGTGCGTAGGCGAAGCCCGCCGAAGGCATCGCTCTCTTCCTTTGCGCCTTTGTATGAGATAAAAGAGCGATCGCCTGCAAAGTTTCCACAGTGCGATCGCTCTGTTCTTTCTTTGCGTCTTTGCGTGAGATAAAAAAGCGATCGCCTGTAAAATCTCCAGTGTGCGATCGCTCTCTTCTATTCATCCTTAGCGCCTTTGCGTGAGATAAAAAAGCGATCGCCTGCAAAATATCCAGTGTGCGATCGCATTAATCTTTCAGTTAAAAACTGAGCCGTATTCGTTCATCAAGTCAATTAGCGATAAAATTTGAATATAGTAAATTTAGTAGAGTTATTTGTCATGAATATTTCCCTTAAACCTGAGCATGAGCAGTTTATTCAATCCCAAATTCAAGCTGGGAGATATGCTAATGCAGAAGAAGTGATGAACGAAGCATTCAAATTGCTACAAACACGAGAACAACGTTTGGAAGAACTTCGGGGAAAAATAGTGATTGGAAAGGAACAAATTGCAAGAGGAGAGGTTACAGATGGTGAAATAGTATTTGCTCAATTACAAGAAAAAATCAATAAAATTGCTGAGTCTCAAAAATGAGTAACTACTCTTTTTCTGATGAAGCAGTCAAAGATTTAAATACTATTTGTGAGTATATTGCTCAGAATAGTCCCAGTGGTGCTAGTAAACTTTTTGATGCAATTCGCCAGAAATGCAAATTAGTTGCTGGATTTCCCAACATGGGGAAGAGTTAAAGGAATAGCTCCAAACCGACCATTTAAATAACCTTTCTCAATTTTTAGGTCAGGTCTAATCTTGAATTCTGCTAAAGAATAAAGGTTAGACACACTCTGCTGGTTCTTCTCAACAAACCAAATCTCATCACGTCGTAGTAAATCTAAATCGAGTAGGTTTGTATCGTGAGTTGTAAAGATTAATTGATTACTTTTTTCTCTACAATCTATTGCTGCTTTTACAAAACATCGAGATAGGAGAGGATGCAAACGCCTATCAAGTTCATCTAAAAAGATGACCTTTTCAGTTTCTTCCTTTAAGACAAAGAGACATGGAACAAGATTAATCAAGCGTTGAGTTCCTTCTGACTCTTCTTCAATCGTAAAATCAATAAGACGTCCATCTTCATGACGATGCTGAGTTTTTAATTGAATCAAGCTTAATTGACCGCCTTCACTTTTGACAAGGAGATGCCGTTTACCTCTTGGATTTTCTATCATTGCTACTGAGTCATCATCAGCCGCAAGCTTCTCAAGAAAATTCTCTCTTACAGTTTTAGGTATATTTGGAAAGTGTTGATCAAAATCTAGCTCAATTTCTTCAGTACTTATAGAATCAATTCCTGTTCCAGCAAATTGAATAAATTCACTGAGGAATTTTGTAAAAGATTCATTACCAAGTATTCCAATTTCTAAACCTCGATAATCTGCCTCTGCTGGAATAATAGTTAGTACTTTTCTAAACCAGTTAGCAACTGGAAGTAAAATTTGAACATTACGCTCAATTGCTTCTGTTAAAAAAAGTTGATTCGGACGAGTTCCTTCTGCAATAAAATCTAAAAATTGTTTACCTTTATCACTTCTACCTTTAAGTACTGAACCATAGTCTAGACTCGTTTCTTTTTCTTCAGAAGTGATCCGCTCGAAGTACATAACTTCTTTCTTTTTACCACGAGGAATGGCATAAAGCCATTCCTCAAAAATTTGTTCTCTATTCAATTTGAATCCATAAGAATATTGAGTTTCTTGATATGTAAAAACAAATTCAAACTTACTGGGCTGTTTATTATAATCACTAAGTTTAAATGGGGAAACAGGAATGGATTTACTACTTCGAGTACCTTCTACAACAAGATTTTGTACAAAGTTGAGAGCCTCTATGAGATTTGACTTACCGGCTGCATTTGCACCATAAATTGCAGCAATAGGCAGCAACGAACGCCCTTTACCTGCGGCATTTTCAGCAAGATGATTTGTGTGTTGTTGGTCACTGCTAACCCCCACCATACTGAAGGTAACTTCATCTCTAAAAGACAAAAAGTTTTGTATAGTAAGTTGAATTAGCATTATCTTGTACCCAAAGTATTCCTATTTTAAACTGCTCCTCGTTCCATAATAAGCTCAAACCAACATCTTAGGAGAGAAAATCTCGTAAGTCCTTAATTATTGAGCAATCTCTAATTTTTCCCTCCACAGTTAGCGATCGCTCCCTTCTTCCTCTGCGTGAGATAAAAAGCGATCGCAAAATCTCCACATCGCTCTCTTCTTTCCCTGTGTTCTCTGCGCCTCTGTGGTTCGTTAAAAAAGCGATCGCCTGCAAAATCTCCAGCGTGCGATCGCTCCCTTCTTCCTCTGCGTGAGATAAAAAGCGATCGCAAAATCTCCACAGTGCGTAGGCGAAGCCAGCCGTTCGCGTAGCGTCTCGCAGAGAAGGCATCGCACAATTCCACACAATAACTAATTTGACTTACTTTGGAAAATATCGATAAATATCTTTACGATGTAGCACACGCTGAAATATTAATGTTTCACCGTCAAATATAATCCCGATCCGATAATCTCCCATACGAATACGATAAATATAATCATATCCTTGCAGCTTTTTTATATTAGTAATTTCTTCAAAGTTAGCTATTTGTGGTATTTCTTCAAAAGCAAGTACTTTAATTGCCTCATAGTAAGGTGTACTTTTGAGTGCTTTTAAATCTTTAATAAAACTGGATAGATACTGGGTATTCACTCTCTTTCTAATTCGGCTAATGCTTCATTAATATTTAATGGTGTTTCTTGTTGTACTTCCTTGATTGCTAATATCAATCCTTCATCTTCAATAGCTTCTAATAAGCGTAGATAGTCTTGGAAATCTATAATTACTTTACGAATGTTACCTTGAGTATCTGTGATTAATTCTTGAGCAAATGGGTATTGACTGGTATTCATTTGTTTTTTAGTGTTTGTAATTATAGAGAATTTGATTATCTTTACATAGTACAAGTATAGAAGATTTGGAGTAGGCGATCGCTTCTCTTCTTTGGCTACGCCAAGGCGATCGCTCCTCTGCGACTGTGCGATCGCTACGTTAAGCTACACTAACAATCAATCAACTTAACTTATATAGGTAATCGCCTTACCCGGAAAGTTTCATTACTGACAGAAATAATTGTCCCTACTTCCAAATCTGCCTGACATTCTACAAGCTTTCACTAAAATCTGATCATCTGGTAGTCTTTGCAACCCTTCATCTCGCAAATGTACCACATCATGACCAGCACTACGCAACCAAGACACAGTGCGTAGAGAAATTCCCATATCAGCTAAAAATTTCATTTTACTTAATTAAGCCGTTTTGAAGGGATAAACCCGTTCTTGAGTTAACCAAGCTGCGTAAAGTAAAGATTGACGAATATCCTCTGGTTCTAAATCAGGATATTCTTCTAAAATCTCCTCTACAGGTTTGCCATTAGCTACCAAATTAACCACCAATGAAACTGGAATCCGCATCCCGCGAATGCACGCTTGTCCCGCCATAATGTGAGGATTAAATGTAATTCTTTCCAGACCTAACATAAATTATTCTTTTGTAATATCTTCTAGTTTCTCATAAATTGCCTGAGTATAGAGGCGATAACTACGGTAGACTAGGCAGTTCCAAAACTCTGCGTAGGCGAAGCCCGCCAAAGGCATCGCCCCTCTTCTGACTCTGTGTACTCTGTGCCTCTGTGGTTCGTTAAAAAAGCGTAGGCGTTGGCTTAAGCCTCTCGTAGAGAAGGCATCGCTCTCTTCTTTCTTTGCGTCTTTGCGTGAGATAAAAAAGCGATCGCCTGCAAAATGTCCATTGTGCGATCGCTAAAGTGGTGGATGAGAAATATTTAAGACAACAGCTAAGGCTTGAGAAACAAGTTGCATTTCTGAGTCGGAGAGTTGACCTAGTTTTCTAACTAATCTTATTTCTGAAACTGAACGTATTTGAAAAGTATCTACACCAGAAACTTTGGCTAAACTGTTTTTTATACTTGGTTCCAACCGCACCATCCAAGGTCTGACTGCATATCTTTCTTTCCAATCTGTAACTGGGACAATAACCTTCAAGGGCAAAATCCCAATAGCATCATCATTAACTATGATACAAGGACGTTTTTTGCTAATTTCCGTCCCTACAGTTGGATCTAAGTTAACTAGCCAGACTTCACCTCTGTACATAAGTCCCTGAGTTGTAGAAGTCTTCATCTGGATAATTGCAAAAGTCTTCTCCCTCTAAGTCCGAGAATATATTTAATTCACTACCAGGTGCATAATCTGCAATAGCTGTGATTGCGGCTAGTCTTAATTGGCGTTTTTGCTCATCTTTGGTAAGTGAGTGTTTTTCTTGAAGAACCAATTGCAGGGCTGATTCAGCTATCTTTAAGCGATCGCTTACGCTTAGGTTTGGGAGTGCTTGGAGAATTTCTTTAGTTTCCATATTAATATCATAGAGCCACTGAATAAATAGTTGGACAGAATTAATTACACAATGTCATTGCAAATGGAGCGTTCGCGCTTGCGTCTCGTAGAGAAGGCATCGCTCCCTTCTTCCTCTGCGTGAGATAAAAAAGCGATCGCCTGCAAAATTTCCAGTGTGCGATCGCTCTCTTCTTCCTTCCTTTGCGTCTTTGCGTGAGATAAAAAAGCGATCGCAAAAAAAATCTTCACCATGCGATCGCATTAATCCAGGACTTACGCATTGACAGAAATCTGACTATGTGTATTCAAGCCTATCTTTTGTTCAAGATGTTCCAGAATGAAGTCACGAGCCACCTGAAGAGACAAATTTCTCTGGACTTCATACCAGTTTTCAATTAACTCTTGAGTTCGCATTAATTCTAGTTGTGTGAAAGCGCGGATAGCACTAAAAAAGTGAGTTTTAATTGCCTCAGATGTCCTCACCCTTACGGGTTCGCCAGTTGCTTCAAGTCGGGCGATAATTTACAGGTACAGATTTATCTGATAAATCGGTATAATACAAGGTAATTAGCTGAATTCCTTTAACTATACGATGATGCCTTCCTGAATAAATGTAAGCAATTAACTCTGTTAATTTTGGGTCACTATGAGGCTTATCAATTACGGTATCATCTGCACTTAATGTGCCACCTACTAAATTGATATGCAGCTTAACTTCATCAAATAAATCTTTTGGCTCGTAACGCTCACGTAGCAAAAATCTGTTGACACTATCATGTGATAAATCTTCCATAATATCTGCTAAACGTGTGCAGCCTGGATACTTTGATTCTGCCAATAAAAACAGAGTGTAAGTGTTGAGGTCACACTTTGCAGTGGATGGCTTGGTAGTTACTCTGATTGTCTATGCCCTCAATAGAGACAGCGTAAATTATCTATCTTTTCAGTCCCCTACTGCTAGCGATCGCTTATTTTTTCTCCCTCTCACTAATACATTCTTTGTCTTATTTGTCAATGCGTAAGTTCTGTAATCTTTCCAGTTGAAAACTGAGACGTATTCCTTCGTCAAGTCAATTAGCGATAAAATTTTAATATAGTCAAGTTAGTAGGGGTTATTTGTCATGAATATTTCCCTTAAACCTGAGCATGAGCAGTTTATTCAATCCCAAATTCAAGCTGGGAGATATGCTAATGCAGAAGAAGTGATGAACGAAGCATTCAAATTGCTACAAGCACGAGAAGAATGTTTGGAAGAACTGCGGCAAAAAATAGTGATTGGAAAAGAACAAATTGCTAGAGGAGAGATTACAGATGGTGAGATAGTATTTGCTCAACTACAAGAAAAAATCAATAAAATTGCTGAGTCTCAAAAATGAGTAACTACTCTTTTTCTGATGAAGCAGTCAAAGATTTAAATACTATTTGTGAGTATATTGCTCAGAATAGTCCCAGTGCTGCTGGTAAACTTTTTGATGCAATTCGCCAGAAATGCAAATTAGTTGCTGCATTTCCCAACATGGGTAAGAGTTATGAGCAATTATCTGCGAATCTACGGGGATTTAACGTTGAAGAATATATCATCTTCTACTATCCGAGAGAAGATGGAATTGATATTACCCGTGTCATCAGTGGATATAGAGATTTGGAGTCACTATTTTTAGAATTAGAGTGAAATATCTATAGCCTAATTGCACCTTCGGAATAAAAGTGATCGCTAAAACTCCACCATGCGATCGCTCTCTTCTTGCTCTGTGTTCTCTGCGCCTCTGTGGTTCGTTAAAAAAGCGATCGCCAAAACTCCACAGTGCGATCGCTACGTTAAGCCACACTAAAAATCAATCAACTTATCCCTCTTCTGTCACTTTCCGGGTATTCTGAATAAAAGAATAAAAAAATAAAACCCTGAAAGGTAAATAGGGCAATGGATGTAGAATTACAAATCTTGAAACATTTGGCAAGAGATGCTCACCCAACAGTTGCTACCATAGTTTAAATTCTCCAGCCTTGTTAGGCTTAAATAAATCTCGTCAAATTGAAACTGAGGTACAAGAAAATAGTGATGTTGATTTTTCTAATCATCAACAATGGAACCATGAATGCGGATGGAAGAATACTTTAAATAATCTGCGTCTCATTGCCCAACCACTCTTACTATTTTGGTTGATTTATCCCTGGATACATATTTTCCCCAATTCTAATTTATTGCTGGGATTCAATCAATTAATTAGTGAAATGAATCAATTTAAACCTTGTTATGCTTCTGGATAATTTCACTTAGTTACTACTTGCTAACGCCGGAGAGTG
>NZ_WBKM01000388.1 GCF_015714725.1 Nostoc sp. WHI | reverse complement strand
GTCAGCCCAAAAACTTGTATTTCCAAATTTTAGCGTAGATAAAAAATGGCATACGCGATCGCGCGATTAAAAAAATTAAAGCGGGGTAACATATCAGGGAGTGCATCTCACACCGCGCGAGAAAGAGAAACCCCTAATGCAGATCCCACTCAAAAAAATATTCGGTTCATCGGTAGCCTCGACCCAGAGGAACGACTAGAGGATTTAGTCTTAGCCAAGATAGGGGACTCGGAGCAGAAGCGGAAGATTCGCACTGATGCGGTGTACTGCGTGGAGTTACTGTTGAGTGCATCGCCCAGTTATTTCCGTCCCGACTGCCCCACCCAAGCCGGTTACTATGAACCACAAAAGTTGGATAACTGGGTAGAAGCGACTCACCAGTGGTTAGCGGATGAATATGGATCTCGCATTGTCCGCGCCGAGTTACACCTGGATGAAGCCACACCCCATATTCACGCTTACTTTGTGCCGATTGATGATGAGGGACAGCTACGGTGCAATCATTTCTTTGACGGGCGGCAGAAGATCCAACAATTTCAGGATTCGTACTACCAGACAATGCGGCTAATTGGGCTAGAGCGGGGTATCAAGGGAAGTAGAGCGCAGCACCAGGACATTAAAGATTTTTACCGCATAGTGGAGGAGGGGCGGGATTTAGAAGTTGATGAGCTAAGTGCAGCGCAATTGAAGGCCAAGGCTGCCGACCGAGACAGGGCGAATCAACGTAAACAGGAAATGGAGGCTACAGCCAAAGCTCTCTCACTTGAGAATGACCAATTACGGCGGCGGATAGAGCAATTGGAGCAAGATAATCAACAATTACGAAAACTTACCGAATGGTCAACTGATTTAGCTTTGGATGATGTTGCTTGGGAGTTGGGACTGTGGCATAAAGGGAATGAATGGGTAGGACGAAACCACATCATTAATATAGATGCCTCTCAATTTACTGACTTTGGCAATGGTTCCTCGTTAGGGGGTAATAGTGCTATTGATCTGGTGAAACACGTTAATCAATGTAACCAAACAACTGCGATCGCATGGATCGGGGAGCGATTTGGTGAAGTCGGGGCCCAAAGGGCAGCGATCGCTCATGCTCAAAAAGTTGCGGCTGACATTATCCAAACTCAACCAGCACCCCAATTCACCCCACCCGTTGAGGATAAAGCTAATTGGTCAGTCGTTGAACATTACCTCAAACAGAAACGAAGCATACCTTCTGATTGTGTACAAATGTTACATAACCAGGGGCTAGTTTATGCCGACTCAAAAGCAAATGTAGTTTTTGTGATGCGGGATCTCAACGGAAAGACCAAAGGGGCATTTTTAGAAGGGACAGCTAATACATTTTCTGGTTATGAGTTAGGTACTGTTCGCCGTGATAGCTGGTTTTACTTTACTTTGGGGAAAAAGCCTAGCGAACAAACTAGTACTGTCGTGCTGTCTGACTCTCCCATTGATGCCATTTCAGTAGCCATGCTGGAATATCAGGTTAAAGGAATACCAGAAAACAGAACAGTTTACATGGCAGCAGATGACACTTCAAATTTACCTGTTGAAAGATTACGTAATGTGACTCATGTACAGGTAGCTTTTAGTCAATCAACAGTGGCACGGGC
>NZ_WBKM01000045.1 GCF_015714725.1 Nostoc sp. WHI | reverse complement strand
CTCCCCACTCCCCACTCCCTAATTATTTAAATTAATTTGTTTTGCTAAATGTTAAAAATTATTGCTTCAGTTCAAATAGGTGAAACTTAATCTTCTAATGTAATATGTGAACAAAGCTTTTAGTTATTTAGCCTTAGTTAAGTTTCGTAAAACTTTATCAGAATCTAAGCTTCTGATCCAACTAGTCCTTTAATATATGATTTAAAGTTGTTAACTTTAATTAAGAATATGGAGGCCTTATAGTGGCAATTCCTCTGTTAACATATGACCCTTCAAGTCAAAACCAGCGTGTAGCTGCATATGAAGTACCTGGTGATGAACAGCCCAGGATTTTTTCTACAGACAATCTGCTTTCTCCGTCAGATTTAGGTAATCTGATTGAAGCAGCATATCGTCAAATTTTCTTCCATGCCTTTGCTGCCGATCGCGAACCATTTCTAGAGTCCCAACTCCGTAATGGACAGATTACAGTAAGGGACTTTATTCGTGGGTTGCTGCTTTCTAATACCTTTAAGAAAAGCTTCTACGACCTCAACAGCAACTATCGCTTTGTTGAGCATGTAATCCAGAAGGTTCTAGGACGCGACCCATACAACGAGCGGGAAAAAATCGCTTGGTCAATTGTAGTCGCTACCAAAGGTATTAAAGGTCTTGTTGATGAAGTGCTGAACACTGAAGAGTACCTGAGCAACTTTGGATACTCTATCGTGCCTTATCAGCGCCGTCGCATACTTCCATCCCGCGCTCAGGGTGAGTTGCCTTTCAACATTAAATCTCCGCGATACGATGCTTACCACCGTGCTAAATTGGGCTTCCCCCAAATCATTTGGCAGGTAGAAGTACGCAGATTTATCCCACAAGACCGAAAGCCCAAAGCTGGCGATCCATCTCAATTCCTGGGTATGGCACAGGAAATCAATGCAACTGGCAATACGCCACAGAGAATCTCGTCATTTAACATCGATATCGAAAAGTCTGTACCTTATCGGCAACTGGCAGGAATCAAGTAACGATTTTTGATCGGCGGCTGACTAGTACATTGCTTTGATCATTTTATAGCGTGCATAAGTCCTGGGTTATGTAGGAGTTTCATTTAGGTATAACTAGTGAAACAGACTCTATCTATCCCATGTCTGATGCACGCTAGTTGTTAGTTTTATAAAGTAATACCAAGTTGCGATAGATAGTATTATTTAGAGGAAGTAAAAACAGTGTGCAGTAATGCCTCGGAATTAGATTGAGATTATTCCTCACCTGGATTATGATGATGGCGATCGCACTTTACCTATTAAATAAATTTGTCTGCCCATTCGGTGCAGCTTTACCGAGATATATTTGCTTAGAACCCTTGGGAATAGAAATCCAACCAAGGTCTTGCAAACGATAAACAAGATTAGATATGGTTACACCAAGTTCCTCTTGCATAGCATAAAGATGTTTCCAGTTAGTTAAATCACGTCCTTTCCGTTTAGCTTCCAAAATTTCTCTAGGCATTAACAGACAGCTAGCAAAATACTGAGCTTGCCATTCTCGCCAGTCATCCTGAGTTTCAGGACGGCTCTTATAAATCTGCTCACTAACATTACGACATAGAAATTGCTGTTCAATTGAGTCAATACTTAGGGTTTGCTCTAACTGCTCCACAGAACCTCTGGCTACATCTTGATTTATATGAAGTATCCAATGTCCAATTTCATGAGCAATTGTAGATGCTTGAAAACCCTCTTCTTTTAATTTCTGTATGTTCTTGTTAAGTACTATCTTTGGTTCTTTTTTAGGAATTATTTTAGCTACTATTTCTCCTTTATCATCAGGAAGTATACTTTGCCAATCAATCATTATTCCCAAAGCATCAGCAGTACAATTAGCGTCAAAAGGCCACTTTGGAGTAAAATTTTCTGCCTTCATCCTCTCTAGAACTTCATAAGCTTTCTGCTCAATTTCTGTTTTAGAATAGTATCTATATGCCTTGAAGATGCTCACGTTATTTTTTCCTCACTTTTTCCTCATAAATAATACATTCTTGGCTGCTTAGGCTCTAATTCTATTTTTCCAGGATAGATTTGCTTAGAACCTTTAGGTATATAAATCCAACCTAGATTTTGCAAACGATAAATAAGACTGGATGTTGTTACACCAAGCTCCTTTGTGATTGCATAAAGGTGGCTCCAATTAGTTAAATCACGTTCTTTACATAATTCTTGTAGAACGTAACGAGGCATTAATAGACAACTAGCAAAATACTGAGCTTGCCACTCAAATGCTTCAAATTTATCAATTGGGCTACTAGCACTACGACATAGAAATAAAATTACTTGATTTTCATCATCACTATTTCCGTTAATTTCTTCTGATAAAATATCAGCATCTTCTTGGTTAATATGAAGTACCCAGTGACCTATTTCGTGGGCAATTGTAAACTCTTCAAAAGTCCCTAACATTTCTGGAAGACCTGAATTTACAATTATTCTTCTTTCTAATGGTAAAATTTTAGCTACTATTAACCCATGTTCATCAGGCAAGATTTCCCCAATATCGACGCTTAAATTCAAATAATCACATACCCTAGTAGCATCAATTGGTATTTTAATAGCATCATTATGCAAACTTTGCATATTCTGTAAGATTTCATTAGCTTTCCTTTCTATCTCCTCTTGAGAGTAAAAAATATAAGGCTTAAATAAGGTAAGTTTTTTTTGAAGCTTTTCTACTTTAGTTCTCAACTCCGCATTTTCTTTTTGTAATCTTACAATTTGCTCATCTCTTGCTTTAACTAAAGAATCAATACCCGGACTTTCCCTCATTCGACGAAATAAAGCAGGCATTTCTTTGTAGTTAGCCTTAACCATGTTCTCAAAAGCTTCCGAGTCATTTTGAGTCATGCGTCCAGCTAGATACATCACGACAAGTACGTAGAGTCCACCCCTACCTTTACTGCTAGCTCACGCTGACTTAATCCCTTCTTTCTACGGGCTTGCCAAATACACCTGCCAAAACTCTGACTCTCTTGTTTATCCATAATCATATTCAACTGCCTAACGCATTTCCTGAAGCATACATAATAATAAACCTTCTATCGGTTTGAGTCATAGTAGGCTGAAAGCCTTATTTTAAAAAGCTTTTTAGGAGTCGCTCGGCTATAAGTTACCCAAAATTTTTAGCCTTTGAATCACTCATAGATAATTTTCTCTGCTAAATTCTGGAACTTGACATCAATGAGCCAAAATTGGCTACCATTTGCCAGCTACAACTTATGGTTGCAATTCTCCCCGCCAATAGGGAAAGAACACTTACACTGTGACATGAAACGAGGTTTTACAAAAGCGCGATCGCGAGAACCTGCGGTTGCAGCAATCTTGGCAAGTGATAGCACTCCTGTGCGAATTGGATTACTAGCACAAAGGGGAGTTTATGAGTTTCATGAAAACTCCCCGATGTTACATCAAGAAGACGCTGTAGAACAATTGATAGAGATTCTGGAATTGCGGAAAGAGTCAGATTTGGTTCAGCAGCGAGTACTTCAGATACTGACAAACTACCAGCAAAATCCAATTCTTGCTGAGAAGAAAATTATTCAACTTAGCCGAGGTGATGAGGGTTTTCCAGAACCAATTTTAATTAAGCAAGGTAATCAGTCTTTTAACTTCTATGCTGCGATTGACTGCATTTTTGCCGAAGAAGATGATACTTTGCACATTTTAGATTTCAAAACTGGCCACTCTGATTTTGATCGGCGACAAGGGTATATTTACTTACTAGCAGCTAGTTATTTGTACCCCCAGCAAAAAGCTGTAGCGTCTTTTTACAACTTAGAAAGTGGTAACTGGTCAGAACCTATTGGTGCAACATCTAACACTCTTAAGGCTTTTCAGATAGAACTTGCTTTAATAGCTCAACGACATCAAGAAGATTTGAGACGCTATCGTAAAAATTCTGCTGATTTCAGTCAAATATTTCCCCAAAATCCAGGTGTAAGTTGTCGCTACTGTTCGTTTAACTCAATCTGTGAATTTACTATATCAGAGGTTTCTACATGACTAATGCTGTACTTAAATCCCCCCTAAAAACTAATGTATACCCAATATTTTTGTCGGAAATATTTTTACTAAAAATTCCTCAATCTAACTTAATCTGCTTTCGACTGACTCCCCGAGTCGATACTAAAATAGGTAATCGCTTCAGTTGGCGGTTTAGTCAGAAATTCCCTGATATTATAGTCATTTTTGCAGATGGGAATTTTTGGGTTTTAGCTAAACCCGATCAACCAATGCCAAATTTAGATGAATGGCGGAAAGCTTTAACAGAAATTCAAGACGACTTGAAAAAAGATATTGGCGATCGCACTTACTCAATTCAGTGGGTAAGCCAACCACAAATAACAGCTTCTATATTGGCTCAATTAGCTGTAAGGATCTTGAAAGTTAGACGACCTTTTTCATCTGATACTGTTTGGTCTGAAAATAAGGTGGTAGTCAAACGTGAAGTAGATTTTTGGGCAGAAATGATAGAAATAAAAGATACTTTACATCCGGCGATCGCTTTTACAATTCACAGTTCTTTTGTTTTCAAAGGTGATTTAGCTGAGTTTTACGAAAATCATCCCTATCGACAAGATCCAAATAAGCTTTTGATTGGCTTAAAGGTTAAAGATATTGAAAAAAAAAGCTCTGCTACAATTGTGGCTCTTGCAGGAACTTTTGGAGAGCGGAGAGAAGAGCTTTTTAAAAAAGCGACTGGAGCTATTAGTAAACAGAAACTTGAACCGGAAGCAGCACCAGATGAGCAACCTGTAGTAACTATTCAATTTGGTAAGGGTAAACAACAATATCCTTATGCAATGGCTGCTTTAATTCCCTGTGTTACAGAAGAAACTGCTGACTTATTTGAAGTAAAGTATAGTGATTTACAAAAGCAAACTAAAATTCCTTATCAAGAACGGCAAAATCGTTTAGCTTCATCCAAAGAAGAAGCTACAAATGCTTTAGCTGTCTATGGTTTTCAGTTAGCAGCTAAATGTATTAACAACGGAAAGTATCCAGAATTGTTCTTAGTACCTACCTTCAAACTTGAAGACACATTACTTAAATTTGGCAAGAATGTGACCCGAAAGCGAAATGAGGTTTTAAAGGGACTATCTACAGGTGGCGTTTATCGCCGTCACCAAGATTATCAAGATACTTCCAGAAAAATTCGCATTGCAGCACTTAAAATAGGCGATTTTAAAGTTGATATATCTTTTCTTAAGCAACTTCGACAACGCTTAAAAGACTATGACTTTGAAAGCCTTGAGATTGATGAAGATAGAAGAAAAGCCGTTTCAATCAATGGTTTAAGCAGTGCTGAAGCCAGAGCTAAAGTGGAGAAAGCCCTTGATGATTTAATAGCTATCCCTACTGATATTGTTTTGACATTTTTACCACAGAGCGATCGCCATACTGATAATAGTGATGATGGGAGCTTATATACTTTTGTTTCTTCAAGGGTACTCCGACGTAGTAACCCTGAGATAGTAAGCCAAGTAATCTATGAAGATACTTTGAAAAATCCTAGCAATTATAAAAACATCCTCAATCAAGTAATAGTAGGAATTTTAGCAAAGTTGGGAAATTCGCCTTTTATTCTAGCTGAACCTTTAGGGATTGCTGATTATTTTATCGGCTTGGATATTTCCAGAAAACCCAAAAAGAAAACCGTCGGTAGCAGAAATGTGTGTGCAAGTGTTCGTTTGTACGGGAAACAAGGGGATTTTATTCGTTATAGGTTAGAAGATGTTTCAACAGAAGGTGAAGAAATTGATAAACAAACATTAGAAAGGTTTCTCCCATCTGCTGATATCAGCGAAAAAACTGTACTAATTTACCGTGACGGACGCTTTTGTGGTGATGAAGTTGAATATTTGCAGAAAAGAGCCAAAGCAATTAATTCTAAGTTTATTCTCGTAGAGTGTATTAAGTCTGGTATTCCCAGATTATATAACTATTATCAGTTAGTTGTGAAAGCACCCACACAAGGGTTAGCACTTCGTTTGTCTTCTCGTGAAGTGATTTTGGTAACTACTAAATTACCCTCTGAGAATATGGGCTTACCTTATCCTCTACGTTTGAGAGTACATGAGAAAGGACACCAAGCACCTATTGAGGATGTAATAGAAGCAACGCTGAAACTCACCTTGCTCCATCATGGAGCGCTGAAAGAGCCACGCTTACCCGTTCCACTGTATGGATCTGACCGTATAGCCTATAGGCGGTTACAAGGTATTATCCCAAATTCGCTCAATGGCGATCGCCAGTTTTGGCTGTAGAAATAACCTAATAAAACTTACGCACGCTCTACGACTTCTTGGCGTCTTGGCGGTTCGATAAATTAAGCTTTTTGGCCATTTTTGGGTAAGTCCTGCCTAAGTGAGGAATGATATCGATCCGAGTTCGAGGCATCACTGCACATTGATTTACATCCCCTAAATAATATTATCTATCGTAACTTGGGGAAACTCGTCTTTTTAACATCTCCAAAAGTTTTGTAAAGTGGGCGGGCGGGGTAGCTGTCACCTCAATCAACTCCCCAGATAGGGGATGCTGTAATTTTAGTCGCCAAGCGTGCAGTGCTTGACCGGGCAAATTTACCCCCACTGAATGACCAGAACTATAAACAGGGTCGCCGACTATGGGATGACCTATTTTGGCGCTGTGGACGCGAATTTGATGGGTACGTCCAGTTTCTAGTTGAAAGTGAATTAAGGTGAAGTTACCGAGGCGTTCTAGTACTTGCCAATGAGTGACGGCGACTCGTCCGCCTTGTTCAACGGTTGTAATCGCCATTTTCTTGCGGTCTTGGGGATGGCGACCAATGGGAAAGTCAATTGTGCCACTTTCAACTTTTGGTGCACCGTAAACTACGCCCAAGTATTCTCGCCGTGCGGTTTTAGCTTTGAGTTGTGCTTGTAGGTGATGATGGGCAAGTTCTGTTTTAGCGATCGCGATCGCTCCCGTTGTATCCTTATCCAATCGATGTACGATTCCTGGACGTTGGACTCCCCCAATTCCTGGTAAATTGGGACAGTGTGCTAACAAGGCATTTACCAAGGTACCATCTGGATGACCGGGTGCGGGATGGACAACTAAGCCTGCGGGTTTGTTGAGAATGAGTAACTGGTCGTCTTCATAGAGGATATCTAAGGGGATATCTTCTGCTTGCAGTTCTAAGGGTTTGACTTCTGGTATTTCGAGAGTGATGCGATCGCCTAACTTGACATTGATCTTCTTAGATGTACAAACTTTGTCGTTAAGCTGGACATTACCTTGTTCAATTAACTGTTGGATGCGAGAACGGGATAAATCTGGTAATTCTTGGGAAAGGTAACGGTCAAGGCGATCGCCCAAACCATCGCTATTTTCTTGGATTTGTAAATTAAATTCGGTCACAATTACTTTAGATTAATTCCCCTTTATTTAAGTAAAGCGCGGCTTTGTTCGTTTTTCGGTAAACATCACAATTCACTATTTTCTGTCTGTTCTCTTACCCATTGCCGAAATGCTCTGATTGCTGAACTTGTTCCTGTAGTTCGTCCCATTTCTACAAATTGGGGGATCAGTTCAGTAATTGGAAAAGTAGGAAATGTAGGACTTGTCTGCGATTTAACATATTGTTCACCTTGCAGCAAGTTAATCTCTAGGCTTTTGTTTTCATACCGCCAGATTTCAGGTACTCTCAAAGCCTGATATGCACTAATTTTGGTTCTAGAAGTAAGATCAATTTCAATTGCCAAATCAGGAGGAGGGTCAACAGTTAGGTTGATCCTATCTTTCCCAATCATTAGCTTATAGTTTTGAATATAAAAACAATCATCGGGTTCAAGACCTGCACTTAAATCTTTTCGCTTAAAGGTGGTTGAACCTAGACATTCCCAATTCAGATCAAGTTCATCCAGCAAGATGATCACTAAATTTCCGATTATTACCTTACCTCGCTCATGTTCTGGTAATGGAGCCATAATTTCTAGCGTTCCTTGGCTGTATGCTACTCGACTTCCACGATGCTCTCCTAACTCATCAAGAATTGCTTCAAATACTTGCCAACTCACATCTTCCAGGATTATTCTTTCCCCTGGCGAAACTCGAATTTGTCTGAGTTGAAGTGTAACCATAAGATGTTAAGTGTTAAATAATTTATGAAGAAGAACTCAGGAGTTAGAATTCTGAATTCTGGTTTAACAAGTTCCGTGGGTTCAAATCCCCAGACGCTCCGATTAGCTAACGCTACGTTCGCGGAGCGCGCTGCCCTGAGCTTGCCGTTTGCGGAGCGTCTCGTAGAGAAGGGTCTCGTAGAGAAGAATGCAAAACTTACACGTTCGGCGTGATGAACCGGGAGGTTATCCATGACCACGATTGCTCCTTTCCATAACTGAGGCATTAAAATTTCAGTGACATAAGTGAGGAAGACATCAGTATTTGTACTACCTGGTATAGTCATAGCCGCAACTAGCCCATCAAGGTTTAAAGCTCCAATCAAAGACACGTTCCCACCCTTAGTACCAGGTATATTACCAACTGCTCTTTCGCCATTGACTGCTCTGGCAAACAAGCGTGACATTGATAAATTCAATCCCGCTTCATCGACAAATATCAGGTTTCTGACATCAATTTTATCTAACCAACGGCGATAGTCATGTCTTAACTCTTGTACTCTTGGGGTATCTTGTTCGCTGGCATAGAGACTTTTTTTTACACCGTAAACCTAATTTTTCTACCGCACGATGCATTGTTGTGATACTTACACTAGTCCCTGTGCGTTCTGCATAGCGATGCCTGCGGCGGGGCAAAGCCCAACGCATAATTCTCTTAGCAACAAATCATTCTTACTTTCCACCAAAGACTTGATCGTGCTGAGATGTTCATCCTGAATTATCGGCTTTTGGTACCCCCCACGTTGTTTTGCTTCAATTTGTCCACTTTCACGATAATAACGTAGCACGTTGCGTACAAATGACAAGCTGACCTTAAACCTTTGAGCCAGTTGGCGTTGCGAACCTTCCTTCTCTAACCAAGCGGCAATCACACGACCACGCAAATCTTTGGAGTAAGATACTGGCATTTAATTTGACAATCACTACCTGTTTAGCTTACCGTTTTTTGTGGTTCAATTACCTGAAAATTGCTGTAAAAACCGTTTGTAATGCCCAGGAGCGAACCACACGAATCATCTCCCTAGTTGACCAAGGATTGATATTTAAGAATCGGCTAATAGCACTAGGGGATTTTGTCTGACTATGTTCGGGTAATGGGTGTCCTTGTGCCTCTAAAAATAATGCCAGCATCGCTTCTAGGTTATCTTTCTGGTACTGTGTCGGCATCAGTTCTTTGAGAGAGTAAACTAGTTCTTGGGCGTGGGTAAGCATTGAAAAGTGCTGCTAAAGTAAATATATTTCACGCCTTTTCTCTCATGTTTTGAGTTTTAAATGCAAACATATCCATGTCTGAGGTAAACAGTAACTGCATTGTGGAATTTTGCTGCCTCTGTAATTATCCCAAAATTTTTGTTTTATTTAAAAATCTAGCTACTGATTTAAGTTTATTTGCCTAATGCATAGTTTTGAACTTATATATTTGCTTTTTACTGGTATCTACGGTTGGTGCAAGATGTGAGTAAAGGTACTTGTTCCGCCGCGCCTGTCGCTAAAAATGAAAAATCTCTAAATTCTGCGATCGCTAATCAAGCTCAGGGGCAGGGGCAACTGGGTTATTCTGCTTCGTTAAAGACTGAAAATTCAGTTTTGGGTGTAGAAATCAAAGCAGTTGATGAGGGTGAAGGTTCCGCCGCACCTGCCCCCAGTGCTAAAAAATGGTCGCATGAGGCGATTGTTACAAGGTCTAATCTGCGACCGAAGCGTATGCAGAAACTGAAAGTTGCAGCGAATTTGGGGGAAAATCCGGGGTTTGAGTATTTGCAAGAGTGTTGGAATAATGATCCGGCACTTGTGATCACAATCAAGAAGTTGCTGGCGAAGTTTCCACAGTGGGGTGTTGCGATTGTAGATGGGGTGTTGGTTGAGTGGGAAAGGTAAAAATCACACTGTCTCAGAATAGCGTGCAGCTAAAGCGATTGCCGCTTGACGGTTGTAGATCAAGATTCCCTTGCATTGATAGTGCCAAGCGACCAATTACTTTCTGAAAACGGGGACGCATAATCTGCGACTCGATCCCACCAGCGCTTTCCTCTTGAGAGCAACTGTTCAAGTTCTAAATGCTGCGGCTTCCAGTACTTGGTGCGCCATTGATTTGTCAGTGCCTCGATTAGTATCGCAGTCGGGTAGATCGGCTTTAGCTTTTCTTCGAGCCAGAGTATATAAACAATTGCGCTCCTGAAAGCATCTTCTAAACAATAGCTCGATGCTTCTAGAGTGTCTTGGAGTTGCTCGTCATTAAAATTTACGCCGAGCGATGTCTACGACGGGCTACGCCTACGCAGGGCTGGAGCGTACAAATCAAATAATTCTTGTTCTACTGAATCGGCAGACCAGAACCACATGAGAAAAAGAAAACTCCTGCTGGGTGGCTAAATAAAATTTAGCATTTAGCGTGGGAAGTGTTGATGTGGGAACAAGTAGCGATCGTTAATCAAACACAGGGGCAGGTAAAACAGGGTTATTCTGCTTCCTTATTGGGAGAAAACCAAGTCTCTGGTGTTGAAGTAAAAGCGGATCAAGAAAGCGAAAGTTCCGCGCCGCCCGTGTCACAAACTGAAAAATGGTCGCATGAAGCGATAGTCGCAAGGTCAAATGTACAACCGGAGCGGATGCAGATAGAAATTTTTAGTTCGCTTAAGTTTTATATTGTAAAAAAATAACTATTACCCTGGATTTCTCAGATTCATTATCAGGCAATTCTCTCTAATCTATCGAGTATTTATACTTAGTATATAGATAATTTGTTTTTTTAGCGTTCGCTTCTCCTTGAAAAACTAATTGTTTTGTACTACATTTTAAATTTCAAAATAGGGTTAATATTCTATTTATTTTAAAATGAGAATTGCTGACTAAAATCTGAAAGTTGTCCGAATTGTGCCGATATAACTTGTACTGTTGTTGCTATCGTGTTCTGGATTAGTAATCATTATTAATCCTGGAGTGATGGCAATATTGTCATCGACTTGGAAGCGGTAGAAGACTTCTAAATGGAGAGATGTGTCTGGATCTTTATATGCTTGATTTGCAACTTCTAAGTCATTGTTAGTAACTTTGGGTGGTTGACCAATCGCAATTCCTGCCATGCTGTTTTCTCCACCCAAATCAGTTAAAGCCAAAGTTACTGCCCAATTAAAAATATTTGCCGTTAGGTTGTTTGGTAAATCCATCGCTGTTGCATGGGTAAAGCCAACCCAACCAGAGACATTCAAGTTATTGTTAAGTGCGATCGCAGTTTGCAAACCAAATGAGTCTGCAATAATAGCATCACTCTCATCATTAAAAGGATCGTTGGCGCGGTTGCTCCCGGTTCCTGTGTCGATGCTGTTGTATGAGTGGATGTAGGTGAAACCAACCTTCAACGAGTCGCTAGGCTCGAGAGTTAGTTGAGCGATCGCTCCATATTCCGACTCACCAAATCCAATTTCTGGATCATCTGCATCGTCAACCAGATACCCCAAACTTAAGCTGATTGAGTCACTGAAATCGTAAACTAACCCCACTCCAGCGCCCCCTCCTTGGCGATAAATTGGGTTACGCTGTGTAAAACGAGAAATGGAACCACGACCACTGCTGCTGAAAAATGGATTCAGCGGATCAGAAAAATCATCAAGGTCGCCGCCTTCTGCCTCAAAATAAACGGTAGCTTGCTCTCCTATGGGAAGGCGATATTCTAAAGCACTCAATTCAAATTCGTTATCGCTATTGCTTTGAAAGGCTAAACGAGCCATATCAGTCCCCGTTGCATTATTTATTCTAGGAAGATTACTAGCTTGTAGGCGAATTCTGAGGCTGTCTTTGCCGGTGAAACTGGTATTGAAGTTCAAGCGTACCCGATTGCTTAAGGTAATATTACTGTCTGTGCGTTGGCGTAGCCCACCGGAGGTATCGCCAGTGCCATCAAATTTTTCACCGCTATTAACCCCAGAGATGGCAAAAACAACTTCTGCGCTGAATTTAGTAGTTGTAGAAAACGGTTGTATTGTAGACATTATCCGGTTTTCTAAATTGTCTAATCGTCCTTGTAAAACCTCTAACTCTTTGCCAAATTCAGCTTGCAAGCGCTGCAACTCTTCTAAGTCTTCCTGCTTGACTTCCTTAGCGGTTTCTGAACTTGTCAGTTCGTTAATACGATTGATAGTTGTGGCAAGATTGGCAGCAAATTCATTGCGAGTCATAGTTTGGTCGCCGTTGAAAGTGCTGTTAGCATCACCAGCAAGCACACCGTAGCGATCGCTTAAGGATTTGAGAGATTGAAAAGCTCGGTCAGTAGGTTGAATATCCGCTAACTCAGAAACAGCATTAATTTTGTCTAGAGAAACAGTGTTATCACCCAAAAGAGCAGAGGGAGCATCGTTGGCAATAACCTTACTTGTTAATGCAAGGGTGATTGTCAAGATAAGGAAATTGAGATGGCAAACATTCCAAAGATTTTTCGACCGAGATTGTTTTTTCATCCGTCCCGGAATGTTTTTTAGTGGCTGTAATAGTCTTGATACCATTGCACAAAGTGCTTGATACCTTCTTCTATTTGAGTTACAGATTTAAAGTCTATAGCTTCTATCAGGTCATCTATGTCAGCGTAGGTAGAGAGAACATCACCTGGCTGCATGGGTAGTAAGTTCTTTTTGGCTTGCTTACCCAGGAGTTTTTCGATGATTTCAATAAATGTCATTAACTCTACCGGGTTGTTATTGCCGATATTGTAGAGCTTGTAGGGCGCTTTACTAAGCGAGACATCTTGATGATTCCCTTGGGGTGGTTTGTGCATCACCCGAACTAGCCCTTCAATTACATCATCAATGTAGGTGAAGTCTCGTTGCATTTTGCCAAAGTTGTAAACGTCAATTGGCTGGTTATTAGCGATCGCTTGCACAAACTTAAAATATGCCATATCGGGGCGTCCCCAAGGGCCATACACGGTAAAAAACCGTAATCCCGTAGTTGGCAAGTTGTACAAATGGCTGTATGCATGAGCCATCAACTCATTTGACTTTTTGGTAGCGGCGTAGAGTGAAATAGGATGGTCAACGTTATCAGTAGTAGCAAATGGGACTTTGGTATTAGTGCCATAAACAGAACTGGAAGAAGCGAACACTAAATGACCAACCTGGCTATGGCGACAACCTTCTAGGATGTTGACAAATCCTGAGAGATTGCTGTCTACGTAGGCATAAGGGTTGTGCAAGGAATAACGAACTCCTGCTTGGGCTGCTAAGTGAACTACGCAATCAAAGGTATAATTTTGGAAGAATTCGGCAGTGGCAAAGCGATCGCTCAAGTCCAAAAATTGAAAGGTGAATCCGGTTTGGGGATAAAGTTGATTTAAGCGGGCTTTTTTCAAGCTGACATCGTAGTACTCATTCAAGTTATCGATGCCATAAAGCTGCATTCCTTCTGCTAGGAGACGCTGTGCTAAATGAAAGCCAATGAAGCCAGCAACTCCAGTTATTAGTATTTTCATAATTTGTTATTGGTCATTTGTCATTTGTCATTGGTCATTTCCCCAACCCTCCTCTGGTAAGGGGAGGGTGCCCGATAGCGCGGGTGGGGTATTTCTGTACCTCACGAAATTGAAATCTGCTGTATGTAGCTTTAATCTCATATTCGTTCAAACAAAATCTTGACTTGTTTTTTTTAATTTTAAAAATTTCGAGTTCAGAACCTCGATGTTGAACCTTTTAGCCTGAACGTTGAGCCTTTTAGCCTGAACGTTGAGCCTTTTAGCCTGAACATTGAGCCTTTTAGCCTGAACGTTGAGCCTTTTAGCCTGAACGTTGAGCCTTTTAGCCTGAACATTGAGCCTTTTAGCCTGAACGTTGAGCCTTTTAACCTGAACGTTGAGCCTTTTAACCTGAACATTGAGCCTTTTAGCCTGAACGTTGAGCCTTTTAGCCTCGACGTTGAGCCTTTTAACCTGAACGTTGACAAATTAAGTAATATTCATAGCTTGCAACACAGGGAAAGGGCTTTTTAAAGGATAGTAAACAACACTAAGAGTGTCGGGGATTAGTTGCAAGTACTGTGGTGAGGTGTTCAAGACGTGAGCCAGCATATTTTCGATGATGGAGGGACAAGCAACTACTAATCCGGTTGTGGGACGGCTTAAATCTATTTCATTTGATGGCACTACGGCGCGTTTAGATAACAGGTTTTGCTGCCAAATTGCGGGAAAATCTTGCCGTAGTACTTGAAGTTGCACTGTTGTTGGATGATATTTAAGCAGTTGCTCGGCGTTTTGTTGGGAACTGTCCAAATCACTGCTGAGACTGAAATCTATTGGTACTGTCTGAAGGCGTTCAGCTAGTTGATGAATTAAATGTGGCGCTGTACCTGTGGCTGGTACTACAAGTAGACGCAAACCTTGTTTGCCGTTTTTCAGTTTGGGGATGATTTCACTTAGATGAGTAGTAATATTCATTGCCTCCAGTTGGCCTTGCTGTTCACCCGGTGTAGGAAAATTCAGGATACTGATACCGCAGTTTGATTGCTGGAGGACATGGTATTGCTCACATTTCATAGCGATCGCAGTACTAATTAATGCCCGATTTGTGCCGCTATGGCTGACAATTAGGATAGTCTTACCAACATGGTGCGGTAAAATTTCCTGCCAAAATTGCTGGGCGCGATCGTACAAATCTAGTACCGGGAAGCATTGCCGCACAGATGTTGCAACGGCTACACCACCTGTTATTAACTTCCTTTCTGGCTGTGGTTCTGCCATTTGAAACTCATGGGGTCGCTCGTTCCAGCAGCGATAGTCTGCCGGAAAGTGTTCTTGTACGTATTTATATGTCAGCCCTTGCCATTTGGGGATATCGATTTCTTTGAGATGGGAAGATGTGAAGATTCTCTTCTGCTCCTCTACTTCCATCCCTTCTAGAATTGCAACTGTAGTTTCCTGAACTCGTTGGAGAGGACTTGTATAAATAGCATCTAATTCTATTCCTTTGAGAGCAACACCAGTTTGGTAAGCATCACTGCGCCCTTTCTCGGTCAACACTGAATCATCGCAACTTCCTTGATACCGTTTTTCGGCATTGTAAGTACTCTGACCGTGACGTACCAAAATTACACGAGTTATGGGCATAGGGCATAGGGCATTGGGAGTATAGGAGGGATGGGAAGCTTTTTTATAATCTCCCCACACTCCCTCAT
>NZ_WBKM01000060.1 GCF_015714725.1 Nostoc sp. WHI | reverse complement strand
GTACATGAGTCACATTACGTAATCTTTCAACAGGTAAATTTGAAGTGTCATCTGCTGCCATGTAAACTGTTCTGTTTTCTGGTATTCCTTTAACCTGATATTCCAGCATGGCTACTGAAATGGCATCAATGGGAGAGTCAGACAGCACGACAGTACTAGTTTGTTCGCTAGGCTTTTTCCCCAAAGTAAAGTAAAACCAGCTATCACGGCGAACAGTACCTAACTCATAACCAGAAAATGTATTAGCTGTCCCTTCTAAAAATGCCCCTTTGGTCTTTCCGTTGAGATCCCGCATCACAAAAACTACATTTGCTTTTGAGTCGGCATAAACTAGCCCCTGGTTATGTAACATTTGTACACAATCAGAAGGTATGCTTCGTTTCTGTTTGAGGTAATGTTCAACGACTGACCAATTAGCTTTATCCTCAACGGGTGGGGTGAATTGGGGTGCTGGTTGAGTTTGGATAATGTCAGCCGCAACTTTTTGAGCATGAGCGATCGCTGCCCTTTGAGCGCCGGCTTCACCAAATCGCTCCCCTAACCATGCGATCGCAGTTGTTTGGTTACATTGATTAACGTGTTTCACCAAATCAATTGCATGATTACCTTCAAAATGAGAACCGGGAGCAAGGTCGCTAAATTGAGAGCCATCTATATTAATGATGTGGTTTCCTCCAACCCATTCATTCCCTTTACGCCACAGTCCCAACTCCCAAGCAACATCATCTAAAGCTAAATCAGTTGACCATTCGGTAAGTTTTCGTAATTGTTGATTATCTTGCTCTATCCGCCGCCGTAATTGGTCATTCTCAAGTGAGAGAGCTTTAGCTGTAGCTTCCATTTCCTGTTTACGTTGATTCGCCCTGTCTCGGTCGGCAGCTTTGGCCTTCAATTGCGCTGCACTTAGCTCATCAACTTCTAAGTCGCGCCCCTCCTCCACAATCCGGTAAAAATCCTTGATGTCCTGGTGCTGCGCTCTACTTCCCTTGATACCCCGCTCTAGCCCAATTAGCCGCATTGTCTGGTAGTACGAATCCTGAAATTGTTGGATCTTCTGCCGCCCGTCAAAGAAATGATTACAGCGCAATTGCCCCTGATCATCAAGGGGGACAAAATAAGCGTGAATATGGGGGGTGGCTTCGTCCAGGTGTAATTCGGCGCGGACAATGCGAGATCCATATTCATCCGCTAACCACTGGTGAGTCGCTTCTACCCAGTTATCCAACTTTTGTGGTTCATAGTAACCGGCTTGGGTGGGGCAGTCGGGACGGAAATAACTGGGCGATGCACTCAACAGTAACTCCACGCAGTACACCGCATCAGTGCGAATCTTCCGCTTCTGCTCCGAGTCCCCTATCTTGGCTAAGACTAAATCCTCTAGTCGTTCCTCTGGGTCGAGGCTACCGATGAACCGAATATTTTTTTGAGTGGGATCTGCATTAGGGGTTTCTCTTTCTCGCGCGGTGTGAGATGCACTCCCTGATATGTTACCCCGCTTTAATTTTTTTAATCGCGCGATCGCGTATGCCATTTTTTATCTACGCTAAAATTTGGAAATACAAGTTTTTGGGCTGACTGACTGAGAAACAAATATTACTCAAATTATTGCTGTTTTTTCTCGGTTTCACGCCTTTTTTAAAGCTAAATCGCTCAAATGCGAAAATGGGTAGATAACCGTAGTAAGTACGACTATTTTAAGCCACCCTACAGCAGTTTTGGGGCAATTCTCCCGCCATCCCAAGATTCCGCTAGTAGCACAGTCACTTTTAGCACAATTTCAGCCTAAATACACAAGGTACAGATTTCTAGGTTTCTACCCGAAAAATCCTGGAATATCAAGGCTTTCGAGCTATTTAACTGTCAATAACTCTTCATTAATGACAATAAACGGACTGATAACAGAATTTTTCGAGAATTACTCAAGAGTAAAATGGTTGACAACGGAATTTTTTGGCAGTCGCTCGAAGTTAATCAGTGCTAATTTGTAATTTTTAGTAGTATTTTGTAGCTTAACAAGAAAAAAACTGGCTTTTTGAAGTATAGAAGCACTACTTTTGTAGTACAAGTTCTCAATAAGCTTGGGATTATTGAGAATAGAATAAACTGAGTAAATCGCCTTAAAGCCTGCTGGAGTAAGTATTAGAGGGCAATTTTTAAAAAAAGTGATGTACAAAATAGCAGACATTTTGTACCTGATTGTCAGCATTTGCTGACAGTTATAACAGTTAAAAGCGTGTATGAGCGGTGCAAAATAGCAGACATTTTGTATATAAATAGGGGTTTTAGGTGCAAAATGTCTGCTATTTGTAACTGTGACTAATAATACATTTTAACCACTTAAAAGCAAATAAAACCCCGGTAAATTAGTAGGGATAAAAAATTTGAGGGTCTAAGTGAAGGATTAGAAGAAAAAATGCGGTGTTGTATGTGCATTCATTGTTAAATAAATACTTTATTTAGGCAGACAACATAAATTTCAGAAGCAAAAATATTAAATTTAGTTAAGTCAGGCAATATCAAAGTAAAAATAAAAAAAACTGGTTGATAAAAATTAGTGTAATAATTTTAAGAAAGCGCGTTACGCTAATCAGAATTTTAGTCAAAAAAATGAATGATTCTAGATATAGAGTAGTGTCATTTAGAAGACCAAGTGACAGTGCAGATGCAGAAGTAATTGATTACTTGAGGTCAAAGCCTTTAAATTTGAAGGAAGATTATTCGGAAACAATTACATCGACACTAAAAAAACACTGGCTACCTCTAGCCTTGTTTTCTTCGGGGCTGAGGGGAGAAGAATTAAGACAGATTGGCATTTGGGCAATTAGTCAACTAGAAGCACAAATTAGTATGATTCGGAGAACTTGCGGGATAGCACCAGACCCGCTAGTGGTGACATCAAATATATCAATGCAAGCATCAAACATAGTGGCATCAGATAGTCTATCTGTCTTAGGGATTACTTCGGGAGATGGACAAATAAGTTCTACTGATGAAGAAGATGAAGACCATGACGATGACGATGAATTTCTTTCCTCGCAAAACTATCAAGAGATGAGCGACATGAAGCGGATGTTTGGCTGGGACAACCAAAACGGGGGCTGAAGATGAATAAAAAGAATAATTCTAAAGACTACACAAAAGTTGTAGTAACGATTGATTTAGGGACAAGTTCTCAGAAGGGGATAGCACAGATTTATCCAGATGGGGTTCCAATAGTTTTAGCAATGGAACCAGAAATAGCGGATTTAGGGGTAGAGTCAATAGAATATTTGTCAAATCAACTCGTACAAGATACGACGGTGTGGATAGGAATTGGGGAAGAATACTATGTCTTGGGAGCATTAGCCAAAAGTATGTTCGCGGGGACATCAGCTATTAGAGATTTGAAGTATCAATATGCCTTACCGAAAGTAACAGCTATGTTATGGTTGGCAATTCGGCGGCTGGGAGTGAAAAACCCAGATATAGAACTATATGTACATTTGTTGTTGCCAGTGGGAGAAGCGTCGGATGGGCAAACGCTCAGAGCAAAACTAGCACAGAACTTAAAAACAGGAATAATCACGCCAACAGGAAAGTTAAAAGCAAAATTACGTAGCTTTGATGTCAGTCCAGAAGGGGCGGGTATAATGGCATATCGCAGTCGCAACGTCAACATAAACTATTTCCAAAAGAGTATAGGAATGCTGATGTTAGGCTATCGTAATGCCAGTTTTATTCTGTCGCACAAGGGGAATGCAGTAAAAGCTGAATCTACAGATTTAGGGATGAATTGGGTGGTACATCAGTTTGTAGAACGTACTGCTGTAGGTTTATCAAAAGATGACTTACGCCTAATTTCAGCCTTAGCCGAAACCACGAATAACAATTTTGATGCACTGCGGTTTCTATCACGCAAAACCAAAATGGAAGAAATCAATGCTGATGTAGAGTTGTTTTGTCGGATTTTACCAGTAGTTCGCAAAGAGTACTGCCGTGCTTTATGGCGCTGGTTGAGAAATATTGCCCAAATGGATGAAATCTTAGTTTGTGGTGGGACAGCATCTTTTATACGCCAAGAGCTAACCGAACATTTTGATTGTGAAGGCATCCCCATTTGTTGGAATGGAGGAATGGAACTACCTAAATATTTAGACACAATGGGATTAGGCGATAGGATAGCCGATGCTTGGGCATCCCATATTAGTCATATTAAGTTTTTGGATCATGAATTTAGCTATAATCGCCAAGACAAACCCTTAGTTCCTGATTATTATGTTCAGCCATTCAATAGTTCTAAACCAGACACGGAGATTTGGCAAAGGAACGGTTATATCACTACAAGCCTTGGGATTTAGATTAGTTTGCATTTGTACGACAACTGTTGCGACTAATACTGTCTGATGTTAGACAGACATTCTGTCTAACATCGCCAAAGCTAACAAATGTAAGGGTTTGGCTTTGAATGGTGTTTCCCCCGCAGGCGATCGCTCTTACCAATCACAGAATCTGTGGACGAACTACTACCGCAAGTATTTGGTATCAGAGAAGTTGGCAGCAAAATCTGCCGTAACCCAGTCATTTGGGATAATTTCTACGTTTCGGCTCAAAACTATCTCAATCAACAATTGCTCAAGATGGTTGGGTCAAACAATAACAAGCGTGAACAATTAACATTAGCAAATTGATATGGCTGAAACGACACATTTGCAGGTACAAGAATTATCACGATTTGCCCAAGAGCAAGACTTCAATCAGCAATATCGTCAGTATTTTGGCGATGTCTGGGAAGAAGCTGGAGTTAAAGATATCTCCAAAATGACCATCCAAGATGCCGAGCAAACCTTGAAGGTACTAGCTGATAGTGAAGCATCTCCCCAATTCATCAAATCTCTACTAGCACAAGCAGCAATTGATGGTGCTACACCGCAGGTTTTGGAGTATTTCTTGAGTAGTGACATTGACGGCGATGGGCGGACTCTGGCACAAGAATTATTTCAGGATGGGACGAACCCATTGCAGCCGGATACACCCCAGGCACCACCCAAGGCACAGGTTTTATCTCCATCTTCAACTGAAGATTTGGACTGGGAAATATAGCATACATTCTCAAACTTTACTAGCAACCTGAGTTTTGATTTTTTCAGTACTCAAGTTGCTAGTTCTTTTTTGAAAGCATATTTAAACTTCTTAAGTTAGATACGAGTTCCATTTTTCAAAAAGCACAGTAGGGTGTAATTGAATTATCGATTACACCTGTTTTCTCAACTAACTCCTAAATCAAGTGAGGACATATTTATGACTTTATTAGGTATTAATAGACCTTTAGATACAACCCAAGTAAAACTGTGGGATGAGCGCGATTTGTCTACAAGCGATCGCCGCCAAGAACATCTAGAAATTCTCCTGTGCCAGAAAGTACAGATAGGTGAAGACCCTGCCTTGTGTGAGAAAGTATTAGATTATCTATATTTGTCGGCATTTCAGCAAAAGCTCAATCGCATTACTGTCCAAAAGGAAAAAGAAAAGTCAGTATTTACCTCCCTACAGCAAGTGATTATTACGTCCTTTGCTATTTTAGGAATGTTTGCGTTCCTTGCCGCCGCTTCCAACAAGTCAGTTGTGCGATCGTCTGGGGTAATCCCTCCAGCTATAGAACAGCAAGCCAATTAACCAAACAATTCGCTTTTTCGCTCTGTCAAACCATCGGCAGCTGCTAACCCACCCTCTACCCAACAGCGTTAATCCAAATGGTCAGGCAGCGTCATAAATTCAACGCAAAAAGCTGAGAGCGTTGTTTGATAATGCTTTCAGCTTATATTATCCCTCGCTCTGCTTAGGTGAGCTTAATATGCTGTGTCTTTGTCGAAAGGCAAACTGTCTTCCGGCTCAAAGTTACGCAGGTCTTGCTCCATCTGCTGCCGACGTTGGACGTATGTTTTGCTGTTTCCAATCCTTCCTCTCATCAACCATGCACCAAAGTTGATGCCTTGTTCTACATGATCGGCAGACACTTTATTGTAATTATCAACCTCCATTTTCTTACGCCACTCTTGCTGTTCCAGCGCACTTTCACTGACACCAATTTTCTGAGCGTATTCTACATATTCAGGTCTGAGAGAACCATCAGGGTTAAATTCCCTTTTCTCTTGTTCGCTAAAGAAATCGTAGGCTGTGTAGATTGGCCACGGCTCTGGATCAGTCTCGTCCAGGTGCTTCCACTCGTCATACTCTTCTTTTACTCTACGAGCGTAGTCATCGACTGCTTCTGGATGTGCGCCTTTAGATAACTTTTGTTGTCTTACTTCATCTTTTAAAGTTCCATCTGCATTGAATTCTTCCTTATGCATATTTATCCAACGCTTAATTCTCGACATACAAACCTCTCAAGATATTAACCAACTTTCATTAAATTCTTAAAACCATGACTCTGGAAATTAAACATTTTGATCCCAGGCTCAATCAATGGATTTATACAGATGAGCGTAAAACTATTTTAACTGAAAATCTCAGTAATACTTTACTGGAATTTTACTTTCCTGATAAAAAATTCTCATTTGGACATTCAGATGAATACAGTACAGACGAAGATTTAAAAAATCATCCAGATGGACACATTTTACTATTATCTTCAAAAACTCGTTTACTTTATGGAGAAAAGGAATGTTTAGAAACGATTCAAAAAATTTGTCCAGATAGTAAAGACCGTGGGGCTTATGGTTCCATCTTCCTTGGGGCTTGTAAAAATGCGATTCACGAAAAGCTAAATATTCTGGTAGTAGATGATTCTACTGATAACAGGGGTGAAAATGGAGGAATATTATCAAATGATTTAGCATATAAATTAGTTGGCGATTGTTATGGGCAGATTTCAACACAGCTTTCTGACAAGCTAACCTTAAGAGAATCCCAAGTAGATAAAAGCTATCGTGTAATTCAGCATCGATTTGGTTGGGTGGATGGAGTTGGAGAAGATACTACTAAATATCGTTTTGGCAAAGGAACACTCCGACCATACAGACTAGATAAAATAGAATATGCAGATCCTAAGAACAAACCAAAAATAGACATAATTCTCCCCGTAAGCAGTTTTAAGGGAACAGACAAGGATAGACCCAAAGGCGCTACTAAACCGCAGATTAAGCCAGGATTATTATATCAGCAAAATATTTGGTTAGCTGAAAAAGGGCAATCTCAACAAGGTCAGATGTCTATCTCCCAACTGCTGGCATCTTTCCCCCAAGGAATTAAAGATTTTGCCGAGGAACTAGAGGTACAAGCTCAAAGATTAGCCTCTATTCAAGATGATCCAAGAGTTGTTGCTGCTTACTATTGTGAAAGATACGAAAAACGTAAAGAATCATTGAGCCAAAATAAATTAACAACAGGAGAAGTCACCAATCAAGAAAGAGATGTTAAAGACTTAGGGACAAATGATGATTTAGATGCAGATCAGGAATTGGATAATGACCCCGCCAAAGATGACTTGTTCATGTACAAACTCATTAAAGCTGATTTACTTGGTCATCAACAGCTTTTAGAAACAGAGAAGGTAAAGCAGGAGCTAAGTCGTTTTGTACAAAGTGAGTGGCGAGATATTGCTATTGGAAAAACGCTTACTTTTGACCGAGGGATGATTATTCCATCCAAGGAACTCAAAAATGGTGAAATCTGTGCACCTTGGCTGGAGCAAGGAGAAAAAATTCTTAACTTTCGCTCTCCTTTCCTCAACTCTAATGGTTTGTGTGTCTCTACTAATAAACACGTTTTAGACCGTCTTGCTCCAGATGGTGAACCCTTAGAAGGCATAATTGTAGTCAATGACGAAGACCACAAGCGCATACAGCAAAGAATTACAGAGTTAGAAACACGAGGGGTTGATGTTGATTTTATCGACCCAGCAGAAACCGAATCAGAACGCCAAGCACGAGACTACGATGGTGACTGCATTGGTGTAGCAAGAGCTAGCTTATACCCCAATTTAACAGCAGAGGCAGAGCGAAGAAATCTTCCCCAAAACGCCTATTCGCCCACAGTTAAGCTCAAAAAACAATCATTTTATTTGGAAAATGGAACCCAGCCCCCATTTGAAAAAATCGCTATCCACATGAGCGATAGCATCAGCGTGGGCATAATCAACAATCAAGTGACAGCACTGGAAGCATTAGAATCAGAAATTGAGGTACTAAACACTTATGGTACTTTAGAACAAAAATCAGAATATTTAGAGCAAGTATCTAAGCGCTATCAAGGTTTATTTGAACAGGAACATGACGAGAAGCCCAAACCAATTAGAGCAGAGTACAAACCCTTCATGCAATCTGTTGTAGCTCTAGCAGAGAATCCTAACAGAAGAAGAGAGATTATTCAACAGGCGATGGATGTTAACCGCCTGATGTACCGAGAAATGATTGGTGAGGGGTGTTATCAAAACCAAATAGCAGTTGATTTATTCAAAAGTGCTAAAAAACCTGAGATGGATTTAATCAGGGAGAACAGCCGCTATTTGTATCGTGATGTTAATTATATTAAAGATAAGAAATCTTCGTCAGCTTATTTAAACACAGGGATAACACCAAAGGGCTACTCGCCAGTAGAATTATTAATTAGTCAAACTAATAAATATTTCCAAGAATCACAGTTAGAATCGCGCCCCATCGTCCAGTTTAAAGACTTGTTCAAAGGAGTAGAATTTACACCACAGCAAAAATTTGCAGCGATCGCCGCTAAGTACGAGTTTGATCTGAAGTTCAATGCTGCGGTTCGGATGTCTCAACGGCGTGAAACCGAGAAAGGGCCATCCGCAATAGTGCAAACTCCACAGGGGGCGAAACTCGAAATTACCAATCTCACCCGTTACGGACACCCCTTAATCTGGAAAGCCCAGACGTTGAACATTCGCTTAGATGAAATATCAGAGAAATTCAGAAGTAAAGAACGCCCTCACCGATTATTAGTAGTTGCACAGATAGATGGTGAGATTGGGGAGGATAGGAAACCCGCTCACCATAAACTGGGAACAGTTAGCCAACAATCTGTGACTGACCACAATCTCAAGGCGGGGATGACCATGCAGGGAGCTAAACTCCTAGAACTAAAACCAGAACTTACTAGAAGCCAAACTAAACTACTCTATGCCTTGGCAAATGATGCGGCTCTCGCATTTTATGCGAAGATCCCAGAATCAGAAAAACTTGCTCTATCCGCCGCCGCTTGGAACATCTGTGCATCTCGCCAAGATGAACTTGAAGTTGCAAGAAAAGAAAACGCAAACCCCCAAGCGATCGCCAAAAAAGTCTCTAATTTTGCCTTCGCTGCTTTCCCCAATGAGATTATTTCTCGCTTAGATAAATTGCAATTTACTGAGCCGAAGTTAGTCACGCTGAATAATGAAGCGAATCAATTTTTGGGTCGAGACTGGAATCCCACCGAAAAACACCCGATAGAAATTAGGGCTAGCCACCACCCAGTCGGACATGAACGCCACGTTTCCAGACTAATGTTTGTCCAGGATGCTGACGGCGAATATAAAGAATTCGCCATGCTTGAAACCAGAACCGCACAGCTTCCCATTGGTACGAAAGCGCAAGCAAGTATGGTTGGGGTAGAACCTGCTACTGCCAAAGCAACTATTGGACTGCCTGGAAACGAGCCGATTGAAATTACTATCCGTGAACTCAAGAACTTCTCTTATGCAGGACTTGTTTTTAACGCCGAACCGGTCAACTTAGAATTTGGCACTGTGCCGGTGACTGATAAAACAGTAAAAATCAAACTTGATGGCAAAACTCTGGGTGAGTTAGACAGTGATTCTGCCCAACAGTTAAAAGAAATTAATTATCTCAAAAATGGTAATCCTCTAAAGTTAAAACTTACTTCTATCTCCGAAACTGGAGATCAAGCTTTTGTGCTGGGTGAATCTCCCAACGGTAATCTCCTGAAAATCAATAAAATTAACTTTTATGATTTTCCTGGTCAGACATTCAATGATCAAGATTACCGAAAACTGACTATCGAAACCTCAGCTTCTAAAACTAGAGATGCTGTATTTTTGAATGGTGAACCCTTGGGGGTATTACATTTCAAGAAAGACAAAGACGCGCTCAGACAGCTTGGACTGCTCAAAACCGGACAACTTACCCCAGCACCCGCTATTATTGAAAGTAATTTTTCTGTTATTTGCGCTCAAATTGACCCTAATACCGTTGAATATCCCCAGAAGTGGACGAAGGAATTTCAGGCTTTTGGGACTCAATCAGTTAATCCTCAACAACTGTATATGATTGATAGTAGTGCGAAAATTCTACATCA
>NZ_WBKM01000094.1 GCF_015714725.1 Nostoc sp. WHI | reverse complement strand
TTCCAAATCCATTCAGCACCGTCAGCAATTAATAAAACTTGTTTTGCTTGACTAATTCCCAAACTAATCAGATGCATTTCTAAAATTGGTAAAAAGCCTTTATAGTCTTCATAAGTGCCATCATTTACAATCTTTATTTCGTCATTTTTAACTTTTTTACCCTGTTCATCAACCACATAAATTGTTAATAATTTTGGCTCAACCCATTCCCCTATAAAGCCATGCTTGTTTGTTTTGGGATTTTTTCTACCTTTTTTATTAATCCTAATTCTACTCCTGCCACCATCTACAGCAATTACAACTCTCTGGTCTTTAAGTATATTTCCATCAGGTAATTTACCTTGTTGCAAATTAGATATTTTAGTTTGACGTAAATCAATGCCGATTTGACCAAATTTATATGTCAATCGTTCAATTCGTTTAAGGCTAATATACAGGGTAAACCGAGCGTTTGACAAGTCCACATCTTTCCAGGTGGCGAAGATTCTGAATTAGCATCTTAGGAGACACACCGCGAATCTGCCCCTGTAAGTCGCTGTAACGCTTCGTGCCTTGTGTCAATGTATAGATGATCAATACCGTCCACTTGCTAGCAATGCGTTCAAGTGCCTGATGTCCCTCACAGCCTTTGTCAAAAATATCTATCTTAGCAATGCGTTCAAGTGCCCGTTGGGCTTGGAAACTTGGATTAGAACTAAGGTTCTGCTTTGGAATGGGACTCACCATTAGGCTATCTTTTAGAGCATTACTTACCTTTTAGTAAGTGTAGCACTTACAAGTTAATACTTTCAAAAAGAAAACAGTTGTGGTACTTAAGAAGTAGTGTGATTGTTGTGAATGCCACAAGCTAGACAAAAACACACCACGTTCTTCTAGTAGAGAAAAATTATGAAGGCATACGTAATCGAACAGTTTGGAGAGCCAAGTGTATTCAAAGCAGTAGATTTACCACAACCAGGGTTGCCTCCCGGTCATGTCCTGATTCGAGTTGCCGCAACAAGTGTCAACCCGGTGGATTTTAAAATTCGCGAAGGAGCGGTGAAGGGTATTTCCCCCGACTTTCCAGCAGTCTTGCATGGAGATGTAGCAGGAGTAATTGAAGCAGTTGGCGAAGGAGTCGATACCTTCAAGCTTGATGATGAAGTTTACGCTTGTGCGGGTGGAATAAAGGGACTAGGCGGAGCACTCGCTGAATTCATGCTTGCTGATGCCGCGTTGGTTGCAAGAAAACCATTGTCACTTAGTATGCGACAAGCGGCGGCACTGCCCCTTGTGTCTATCACAGCTTGGGAAGGTTTGATTGATCGTGCTAAGGTCGGGGCTGGACAAAATGTTCTTGTCTACGGTGCAACAGGTGGTGTGGGTCACATTGGCATCCAGCTTGCTAAGTGGGCAGGAGCGAAAGTATTTGCAACTGCCTCTAGCGAGGAGAAGATGGCGATCACCCGTGAGCTTGGGGCTGATGTTGCTATTAATTACCGCAAACAAACAGTTGAAGAATATGTGGCGGAGTATACGGGTGGTAAAGGTTTTGATGTGGTTTTTGACACAGTGGGTAACGACAATCTCCAGACCGCCTTCAAAGCCGCAGCCCTGAATGGAACTGTAGTTTCAACTGTGTCCTTATCAACTCAGGATCTCAGTCTTCTACACGTCAAAGGGCTAACACTACACCTTGTCTTTATGCTAATCCCAATGCTGCATGAAATTGGTCGGGCGCATCACGGTGAGATCCTGTTCAAACTTGCCCAACTTGTTGATAAAGGAAAAGTCCGTCCTTTACTTGATTCAAAATCATTCAGCTTCTCTGAGGTTGCAGAAGCGCACTACCATGCTGAGTCCGGTCAGGCAATCGGTAAAGTCACCTTGGAGCAGTAATCTAAATCCCTAATGTCTGTTATGTGCACAAGACAATTTGTGCCTATCATACCGAACACAGTAGAAAATAAGCATTCTCACAACCACAATACAATATTTTTTCACGGACAGTACCCGCGAACGCGAGGCTTTTTTCATCGAATTTAATCCGCGATCGTTATGATTTTGGTTTCAATTGGTTTAAAACCGTTGAAAGCGCGAAAAAATATTTTTATTATTGCTTTTTGGGGTGGTAGAGGCCATCTGAGCGATATTCCCACCCAAACGAACGCGGGTCTCGGTTGCGGGTATAGCTGATAAATTCCTTGGTGCTGAGTTTTTCCCGTTCTGCAAGCTTTCTTTGCTGGGGTTAGTCCCAAACGTTGGGCTAAGTTATCGTGTGGGAATGGTTCCAATTCAACGGTTGGTTGATGGTGCGGGTAGTAGGAATTTGACCGACGTGGCGTATAGTTGTTGCTTCTATTTGTAACAGATGCGTTGCGCGATAGTTGTTCGAGCGATCGCCCAATCGCTTCTAATTTTTTTGAAAGCAATTCGTCTCTATCCGCAAGGCAGGATTCCAGTTGAGATAACCTTTCTTCTAGCTGTTTGACCGATTTACTGCTTGGAGCAATATCGATATCATTTTTGCTATCAAAGGTGGCAACTAATTCCTCTTTCTTCTTGTAGCATTTGCGTTGTATGCCCCTGTCGGTGCAGTCGAGATAGTTCTCTAACTACTGGAATTAGTGCGGTAGGTACGCGAATCATTTCGCTTGGTGATGTTTTTTGGTCAGCCATTTGATATCAAAAGTGATATCAAATGGCTGATTGTAGAAGGCTTGGCGTGCCATTAGTATTTACTGAGTATAAATTATATTAAAATACTTGAATAATGTTTGCGGTTGCTAAGGAGGGCTGAGATTATCGTCACTAGGGTGTGGATGAGGGAAAATATAAGTATCGCGATCAGAATATAATCAGCCATGACTGAAACCAAACCCGCTCGTACCGCACGCAGGGGACGAATATTCCCCAAAATCCAGTGGAATGAGGAACAAAAAGCACGACGTGAAGGCGAACGCGAGGCTTTTTACCAACGTTGTAAACCTATTTTTGAGCGAGTCAAATCAGAATTAATTGAAACTCACTATAACTGGTTTGTTGCAGTTGAACCGGATAGTGGAGAATATTTTGTTGATAAAGATTTAGAAGTAGTTTCATTACAGTGTCGCGAACAGCATCCAGGCAAAATACACTATACTTTTCGGATTAATGAGTCTGGGGCTTGCGGCACGATATGACGATTTCCGGTTTTTTAGGTGATGAGGATGCACTACTTTTTGAAATTAATTTAATAACATCAGATGGATTAGAATTACCTGTTGAGGCGATGTTTGATACAGGTTTTTCGTATTGGTTAGCGATTAATGACCAAGATGTAGATGCACTTGGTTGGGAGCGTTTACGAGAGCAAACAATGCGAACTGCACGGGGAGATGTAAAATTTGAAATCTATGTTGGTCAAGTACTATTTGATGGTCAAGAGTTTGACATACCTGTACATGTTGGCAAAGATTTAACAGAAGTTTTACTCGGTCGTCAATGGTTAACAAATCGTCGGTTAGTCGTTGATATACAGTCGGGTGAATTGACGTTGGGATAACTACGATGATCGATAAAAAGAGAGAAAAATCCCTCAAGATTTTTAAAAATTTATCAATTGTCTATTTGTTGGCAGATTTGTTATTAGTGTCTGGTAGACACACAACGGACACGTGACAGACATCTGGTGTCAAAACGTGTCCGCTGTGTGTCTGCTCTAATGTCTGAACGTGTCGATACTGTATAAGGCTTTTAGGGTTTAGTGTCTGTGGTATCTGGTGTCCGATGTCCGCAAAAAAAGGGGTTTTGGGGAGCAGACACGCGGACACCAAAGCGGCTAAATTTGATTGAGCTTGATAACACCCTCGGCTATCCAGTCTGCCAATCCTGCCCCCACAATTTCATACATCCAGCCTTTGATTTGCTCAACAATGAATCTCTCACCCTGTACTTTAAAGTTGCCCTTAAACTCCCTCACATCAGCTTCAATGCGCTCAGTTCTGATGAGAAAATCGAGTAATTTTTTCGCCATAGGTGAAAGTTTATTCTGTTCAGGTGGGGTATTCTCTACCTGACTGTTGAGATTGAATTCCAGTTCATAGATCCGCTCTAAAGTGGCTTTATCGATGGTTGGCGGTTCATCACTGGTCAAAGGTTTATCAAGCCGAAAATCAATTCGCTTGTGGTCGAGTTTAGGCAGTTCAATATCAATCCATTGTCCATGCCCAGGTAATTTAATCTTGCCCTGACCGCTAGCTTTAGCTTCTATGGTAATAGGGTCAATAGTTGCGATTAGTTCAACTTCTAACAGTGCCGCATCTCGAAGTTTTGATAGTCCTTTGGCTTTAGCTAAGATTTCCATTGTGCGGTCGTGAGCTACGAACAAAGGAATCATTAATTGTTTGCGAGATTCAGTCATGGCACAGCGAAACCATTTACCAATAAAATCTGGATCTGGTTTCCATTTATCTTCATCACAATCATTTGGCATTGGCTCAACTATGTTATCTGTCCAGGTGGTGAATTCCTCACAGATAACTGATAGCATCTTGCCGCTATTTCTTAACCGTTCTGTCCACTGCTCCTCAGTCAATCCACTCTTGCGGTAATCTTCATAGCGTTGGCGCATTTCATCCATGTACCACTGCATAAAGTCCGCTATTTCTTTGTAGCCAGTAATCAGCCTCACACCTCGCCACTCAACCTCTGTTCCGTGCGGGTCGAGGGCAACAATGTTCCAGCCAGCTTGTACTTTTTTCCAGATAATTTCTCTGGTAGTCCAGGACTTTCCCGCACCCATGCCACCAAATATCAAAGTGGGGTAGCCGATGGTGTTGTTAATCCATTTATATTTGTCAACTTCTGCAATCGCTTGGTTGTCTGCCCCAGTAACCTTGTCTGAGGGGTCAATCGTCCCCTGTAAAGTCTGGCTACCTTGTAGATAAGGCGTTTTCATCTCACGTAGTTGCAAAATATACTCTGCCTTCTGTTGCTCGGTCATCCCCGCCGTTTGCGCTTCAAAGATTGCGTCAGTTGCCTCCATCTGCGTAACTTCAATTTCAGTGTGGGCGTAAATCTCTGCTTTTTGGATATCCACAGTGCGATCGTTGGCGATTAGATCCAAGTCGGCTTGTAGTTGGACTTCTGCGATCGCAACATCTCGGTAACTCTCTAGTAGCTCGGAACGTGCGGCCATCTCTGCTCTTGCAGCATCCCGCTTTTGGGCGATGTCTTCAAAAACTGCCCTCTGCTTCTCTTCATCCTGGCAGTGGCGCAACATCCACCCCGCAAGCGCAAACCCCAGGAATCCGCCAAACGCCCAAAAAGGCTTGTATGGGTTGGTAGCTTTCACCAGCCCATTAACTCCGGTTGCTGGGTCACGTACTACTTGGCGCGGCATTCCATCACTCTTCCACTGTGACCAATAAAATGGGGTCATCCTGAAAGGTCGTCCATTCTTGTCTGAGCAGGTCAATGTTTTTTGTGGCGTTTTCAGACAAAAGTAAATGCGATCGCTACTTGTTCCCTGCCACGCCATCGCCGCCGAGCCAATACCCACAGTCAGACTCAGCCCAATTGCAACAGCTTTCTTGTCCATTGATAAGCGACCAAACCACAACATTAAACCCGATTGTTATGACTCGGATAAAGTTTTATGTTTGTCGGTTAAATAATTCATTTCCTCTGACTACCACCAAATAGAAAAATCATTAATATCGCTATGACTATCGCCACTCCTGCACCACTGCCCCAACTTGAATAATCCGCAGTTTTGGGCTGATACATCTTTTCAATTGAAGTATTAGCTGTATCAGTAGAAGTTCTCGCTTCATTCCACTCACCCAACGGGTCAGAGAGCGCACACAATAACGCCAGTGATGCACTGCAACCAGTCATTAAATTAGTGACGAAATTGTTAAACCCTTCACCTGTTGCAGTGGCAGTAAAGTACAGGTGTGCAGTCCCCACAGCTAGGAACATTCCAACAGGGTGAACTTGCAATAAATGAAAGGTGAAAATCACTGCCGAATTTAAACAACTGCCAGCAACAATTTCACAAGCATTGCCAGCACGTCTAAATGTTTTACCTCTGTTATTTTCTGGTAATGGTTGCGGTTGTGATGGTTGCTCAATTTTCTGTTGTTGTGGAGTCTGTGCCAGCCCTTCAAATGAAAAAGGGCTGACGCTATGAGGATCTTCATTTCGTTTCCTTACTAGCATCAGCCAAATCCTTTCAACTAATAGTTATCTGTCGCCCAACTTGTTCCACAAGTTACCCAACATTGCACCCCAACCGCGAACTGTTCCTGTTGCCGAAACACTAGACGCTGGGTAACCGTTCACAGGATAAGAAACGCTACAGTCAAAAATGGGTTACTGAGGTGGTAGATTAAGAGGCATGGATGAAAACTGCCTCGCCTACGGAATTGAAATTTCCGACTCAGATTGGGAAAAGACTCCAGCCAGCATCAAACAACTGGTGGAGAAAATGGGGCAGCATATAAAGCAATCAGAAAAAAGGCTGGCGGAACTTGAGGTCAAATATCAAGAGTTATTAGAAAAAATCAATTGCACATCAAAAAATTCCAGCATTCCCCCATCGTCAGATCCACCTCATGCGGAAAAAAAACCAGAAAAAAACAAGAG
>NZ_WBKM01000215.1 GCF_015714725.1 Nostoc sp. WHI | reverse complement strand
ATGACTTGGGAGTTGTGGTTAGCCCGTGATATCGTTGCTGACAATCCTCTACCTTGGCAGAAATCTCAGGGTAATTTGACCCCTGGAAGAGTTGCCCAAGCTATGGGAGGAGTTTTCGCGGTGATTGGTACTCCGACAAGAGCACCCAAACCTCGAGGAAAGTCCCCTGGTTGGGAACCAGGAAAAAAGCGTCACCGTAAAAACCGATGCCCAATTGTTAAAAAAACAGTAACACCACCACGTAAAGAACCATCAGTTGCGGTTTAATACTCAAGATTATTCATAGGGCTTGCTAAGTCTCTAATTAACTCAGCCTTGCTGAGTCTTTTTGCATGGCTTAGTCTAAACTCCAGTGACATAGAAACAGCTAAAGAAATAGCTAATCAAACTTGCTATTTAATTCCCTATTATGCTTCCCATCCATCACGAGATCCCCGCGCACCACAAAACCTTGCACCTGTTAGTGCTTTGGAACGGGAATTAGGCAGAAGAATGGGCAATGCAATACTAATTAAGCGCCGACTGCAATGCTTTCTGGCATCATTTGGAGGTAATAAATGACATCTTCTGAACCAATTGGTTATGTATTAGGTACTAAAGAAGCTACCCCTTTGGAATTTTGGATAGCAGTGGATGCCAAAAAAGTTTTACGGCTAGATGATGTTGTAGAAGTGCAAACTCAACGTCCAGACGGTGGGGGAATTGTGCGTTTTTACGGTGTGGTGGATTATGTTCGTACTCAATACGAAGGAGCGCAATTTGATACTGACACTTTCTTAGTTGCTAAAGAAGGTATTTTACCAATAAATATTTCTTACACTGCTCACGTTCAAGTCACAAGAATTGAGCCAGAAGAATATTTACCCCCACAACCAGGCGATCCAGTTCACCTCGCTGTCGGTAAGCAGTTGGCATCAGCTTTGTATTTTGACAGCATGGATACCCCAATTCCATCTGGTATTATGAATAACGGCAATTCCGCATATTTTAACTACTCATTTATCAATGGTGAGAAAGGCGCTCATGTAAATATCTCTGGGGTTTCGGGAGTTGCTACTAAAACATCCTATGCTTTGTTTTTGCTATATTCTATTTTCAATTCTCCGGTTTTAGGTTCTTATAAAGCTAATACTAAAGCGCTAATTTTCAATGTTAAAGGTGAGGATTTATTCTTTTTAGATAAACTCAATCAAAGTTATGGCAATTTAGAAAACCAAAAGGATAAAAATAAATATGAATTGATGAACTTGCCAGTACAACCTTTTAAAAGTGCAAGTTTTCGGGCTACGCCAAAAAGAGATTCACTGACGATTGATTCTGATTTAGAACAGCGTTCTGAGGGGATATCAGTTTATTTGTGGAGTATTCGGGAATTGTGCCGCGATCGCCTGTTTCGCTTTTTATTCACTGGTGAGGATTTAGACCGAGGAAATTTATCCTACTTAGTGACGACAGTAGAAGAAAGATTAGCAAGGCTAGCAGAGGAAAATGACCAAAGCGATCGCCAGAGTCGGCGCAAACCGCAAGCTTATTTACAAGTAGAAGCGTTTGGGGAAGAAGGCAAAACACAAATTAAAACCTTTAGAGATTTAATTGACTTTTTAGAAGACAAACTTCTCAATGATGAAGATAGAGAAGAAAACAGGCGTTGGTTAGGGCGAAATGTTCCAGCTACGGCTGAAGCAATGATTCGGCGTTTGTATGGTATCAGTAGTGAAGTTAACCATTTAATTCGCGGGGATTTATCACCAGATGAAGTTGCTAAATACCAACTCGACCCAATAGCTTCAGATGCTCAACTAACTGTAACTGATATCCACAAACTCAGTGCCCGCGCTCAAAAATTTGTTGTGGGTGTTTTACTACAAAAGCTATTTTTTCAAAAAGAAAAACAGGGAAGAGAACCCGTTGTTTTTATCGTTCTGGATGAGTTAAACAAATATGCACCCCGTGATGGACGTAGCCCGATTAAAGATTTGCTGGTAGACATTGCAGAACGGGGGCGATCGCTAGGAATTATTTTAATTGGCGCACAGCAAACCGCCTCAGAAGTCGAACGGCGCGTTGTTGGACAAGCAGCTATCCGTGTTGTGGGTAGGTTAGATTCAGCCGAAGCAGAACGTCCAGAATACAATTTTTTGACAGGTTCGTGTCGCAAACGAGCTTTGTTTCTTAAATCAGGCACGATGTTTGTGCATCAGCCAGAAGTCCCCGCGCCAATTTTAGTTAACTTCCCCTTCCCCGCCTACGCCACTCGCAAAGAAGAAGTATTTTTGAGCCAAGCAGAAATTACCAGCATCGAAGCTGATATTGACCGTTTTTAGGAGGAATTGTGCGTTTAATTCATACATCTGACTGGCATTTGGGGCGTCACCTCAAAGGCAAGGATCGTACCCCAGAAATTGAATTTACTCTGAATGAACTTTTACGACAAGCCAAAGAATTAGAAGTTGATGCCGTCTTAATCGCAGGCGATATTTTTGAAACTCCTAATCCTGCATCTGATGCTGAACGAGTTGCGTATCAGTTTTTTGAGGGGTTGCGAAATGCCAAAATTCCGGCAATAGCGATCGCAGGTAATCATGATTCTGCTTCCCGCTTTGATGGAATAGCTAATCTCTTGTCTTTAGCTGGCGTGCAGATTTTAGGGAAACCTCGTCGCGTCAACCAAGGAGGTTTAATTAGCATAGAAACGCCTAACGGCAAACTGCGTGTAGCTGCTATGCCTTTTGCTTCAGAACGGCGACTATTGACAGTTGAAAATCTGTGGACAATGGACGAGTTACAGCAAATAAACCACTACAGAGAAAGGGTAGGCTATTTGCTCAACAACTTAGCCACTGGTTTTCAAGATGATAGTGTGAATATCCTCATGGCTCACCTCACTGTTGATGGTGCTAAATTAGCCAATTCCGAAGCCCCTCATCACACCAAAGAAACCTATGCCTTGGCTGGACAAAGCCTACCTGCTGAAGCTCAGTATATTGCTCTCGGACACATCCATAAACCCCAACAAATTCCCGTTGCGGCTCCTACTTATTATTCCGGTTCTTTGATTCAAGTGGACTTTGGCGAAGCTGAGGAAGAAAAAGGATTTTATCTCATTGATGTTGAACCAGGTTCTCCTGCAAAAAAACCGGAGTTTATATCTATCCCCTGTCAAAAACCTTTGCAGATACTCGAATGTGAATTGAGTGATTACGAAGAAAAGCTAGAACCTCTCCGTGATTATTCTGGTTATTTGAAGGTAATTATCAACTTGCAAACACCTCAAATAGGATTAGCTGACAAAATTCGCAAAATTTGTAGTGATCAAGTGCTGCAAATTGAGCCACGTTATCCAGAAGCGGAATCAAGGCGGGAAAAATCTGTAAAACAAGAAGAGTTTGATCCAGTGGAAGAATTTAAGCGCTACTTCCAAGAGGAATTAAACACAACACCTGCTCCCGCCGTTGTAGCAAAGTTTAAAGAACTATATCAAGAAATCAAGGAAACCCAAGATGCGACCACTTGAGCTAACTTTAGAAGGTTTTACCAGTTTTAGGAATCAGGCAAAGATTAATTTTGAGAAACTGGAATTATTTGCTATTACTGGCCCAACTGGTGCCGGTAAATCATCTTTGCTTGATGCGATGACTTTGGCACTATATGGGAAAGTAGCAAGAAAAACTCAACCCAAAGAATTGTTGAGTCAGGGAAGTTTAAAATTACAGGTATCATTACGATTTTTGGTAAATCAAACTGAATATCTAGTCTTTCGCTCATGGTCATATCGTACTAAAACACCCCAAGTAACTTTTAAATTAGAAAAGCAGATAAATGGTGATTTTCAACCTTTTGGAGAACAAAAAGAAGCAGAGATTAACGCCATTATTGAGAAAGTTTTAGGGATGAATTTTGAAACTTTTACTAAAGTTATTCTGCTTCCTCAAGGACAATTTGATGAGTTTCTCAAAGGTAAAAGTACTGATAGACGGAAGATTTTAAGCAGTTTGGTTGGATATGAAAGAATTTTTGAAAATATGTGTTCGCAGGCTGGGACACGAGCTAATATTATTAAAGGTGAATATAACGCAATTCAAGAACAGCTAAAAAATCTAGATTTATCATTAGATATAGAACTGAATTCTCAACGGCGCGATCGCTCTCAGTTTCTAGCAGAAGAACTACCCAGATTACATGAAACAGTTATCAAGACCCAAACAGCTTTAGCTGCCGAAAAAGGATTATTGCAACGTCTGAGAGATTTAGCAAATTGGCAACAGCAACTTGAAGAATTAAATAAAGAAACTCCAAAAATAAGTGAATTAAAACAGCAATTAGAACAAGCACGAGTTGGCGATCGCTTATCTGCCACTTGGACATCAGTCAATTCGGCTCGTCATCGATATGACAAGACTCGATCTGATGTTGAGATTGCTGCTAAAGCTTTGGTTGAGAAAGAATCAGCTTTTAAAATTCAAGAAGATAACTTTCAGAAAACACAAGCCTATGAAGCTGAAATTACACCGCAACTAAAACAGCGAGAAGAAGCTCTTAATGCTGCCAAAATCTATGAAGAACAGCATCGTAAAATTCAGGAAGAAGTAAAACGCTTAGAAAAAATATTAATAGAAAAAAATCAGCTAATAACTGAGGCTGATAAAGCTGTAAAAAAGGCTGAAGCTGAATTAAATCAAAAAATTCAGATATTGACGAGAGCTAATAATGAACTGTCTCAATCTTCTCCTGGTGGTACAAGATTAGAGCAACTTAATCAAGTGACACCACTACTAATTAAATGGCAAGAAATCCAAAAGCAAGTTGAAAGCGATCGCACGAAGTTACAACAAATTACTCAAGAGTTAGACACTGCTGAGTTTAATTATCAATCTGTTATTTTAAACTTCCAAAAATCTGAAGCAGAATGCAATCAATCTCGTGTTGCATTAGATACTGCTAGACAAAAAAATTATGCTGCGGCTTTACGTGCATTGCTGCATACGGGTGATGATTGTCTAGTATGCGGTGGAATTTATCCAGAAGCCCACTTATTACCACAACTAGAATCTTCAGGCGATATCAAAACACTAGAAAAACGTGATCGCGCTGCTGAACAAAATCGCCAAAAATCTACTGAAGCAAAAACCCAAGCTGAAACCACAAGAGAACATCTGAAGAAACAACAAACTGAGTATCAAAAAATATTAGCAGAAAAAGAAGCTGAACTTGAAGCAGAGACAGAACAAATTGTTGTCATATTAAATACAGATAAATGGGAAGTTAAGGCACTTGAACAAGAACGCCAATCACTACATAAAAGTAATACTAATTATCAGAACTTTTTAATACTTAAAGAAAAAGCAGAGGCGGAAATTAAAGCTAGTGAACTCAATTTGAATTTTGTTAAAACTAAGTTGTTAGATACGCAAACTCAACATCAAGACCTAACAACTGAAATAAACCACAAAACAACACAAACTCAGGAAATATTAGATACAATTTCCCAGCTTACTGGTAGTGATTCTTATGAGAATTTATTCCAAAAACTAGAAGAAGATAAACGAGATTTAAAGCATCGCATTCAGCATGAAAATCAGTGCTATCAAACTGCTCGTGATGAATTTCGGCAAGCTCAACAAAGTGATGTAAAGGCAAAAGAAGACTTTGATTCAGCTTCTGCTGAAAAGGAACGTCTAGAAGCTGAATGGCATACTAGTTTACTATCCGCAAACTTTACAGAGCAAATATTTCAGCAATCTAAAGTACCCCCAGAACTGCAAAAACAATGGCAGCATAAAATTGATGATTACAACACTAATAAAATTCAGTTAGAAACTAATATTAATCGAGAAACTGACGCAATTGGTGACAGAACTACAAACGCAGAAATAATTGCCCAGTATGAAAAATCTGTTGCTGATGCTGGAGAACAATATAAACAAGCACAAGATGAATACAACGATTTAAAACTTTTGATTGCTAAAGCTGAGGAACAGCGAGAACAAGTAGAGAAATTGCAAGCACAACTATCTACCAAACAACAAGAGCTAGAAATATATCAAATTTTGTCCAAAGAGTTGAAATCGGATCGCTTTCAAGACTATATTCTCCAGCATTTTGAGCGTGAACTAGTAGAACAAGCAACAGTCTTTTTGCTGGAACTTACAGAACAGCGATATGCATTGAAATATGAAAATAAAGAATATAGAGTAGAAGATAACTGGAGTTGTGGTGAAACAAGACGAGTCCAAACCCTATCCGGTGGTGAAACCTTTGCTACTTCTTTATCCCTAGCTTTGGCACTTTCAGAAAAGTTGTCTAGAGGAGCTAAATTAGGTAGTCTGTTTATAGATGAGGGATTTGGAACATTAGATGCTGAAACTCTGCAAAGTGTCTCAAGTATCCTACAATCTTTGGGTCAGCAAGAAAAATTAGTTGGCGTGATCACTCACGTTCCCGCCTTGGGAGAAGAGTTAGGAACGCAAATCAAAGTAGAAAAATTTCCAGAAGGCTCTCGAATTATTATGGCGTAAACTTCAGTTTCAAGCATCGGTAAAAATCTACGTTATGAGATCGCTTCTCCTGTCCAAAACTACCTTGCTAGTCTTCGGTACTTAAAGCCACCAAGACACCTTGATATACACAATTCAAGATATCTCGACTTATAGGTATCTTGATATCTGGGTATCTTTTTAGTTTGATATCTAAATATCTAGACAGTTAGAGTTAATATCTGTATGGTCTGCTATATCGAATTGGGGGTTTAACCCATGCGAACCTGCTCCTGCATCTCCCTCTCCGGTGGACAGGGAAAAACAACCACTATATTCTTTACCTCACTGCTACTAGCACGACTTGGCTTACGAGTATTGACTATCGACGCAGATCCACAAGCAAATCTGACTTTTTATTTAAATCACGAGGTAGACCCAAACCAGCCCAGCTTATTTGAAGTACTAACAGGGCAAGTGACAACAGAAGATGGTATTTACCCTACCACCCATGAAAATCTATTTCTTATCCCAGCAGATAGGGGACTGTTTAAGGTTTCAGATTTCCTCAGTAGCAGTGGTACAGGAGCATTTATCCTTAAACTACGCCTCAAATCTGTAGCCAATATCTTTGATTATGTCCTGATTGACGTACAACCATCGCGCTCCCAACTATGCCTAACAGCGGTGGGAACGTCTGATTATGTCATCATCCCCGTCGAAGCTAACGTTAAGGGAACCAACAGCTTAATTGATACCCTGAGCTTCTTAACAGAACAAGCCAACTTAATGGCATTTACAGGGAGAGTATTAGGGATAGTTCCTTTTCGAGATCGCTGGGTAGGAAATACCCAAACCCTAGAAGGCAGGCAAAATATTGAAGCGATGCGAGAGTTTGCTCTCGACATCCCAATTTTGCCGAGTATCCGCGAGTCGGAGAAGTTTAAGAGTGCAATCCGACAAGGCAAGCTGTTGTCAGACCTGGGGCAATCCGACCTGCAATATCCATTTGAGCAAATTATTGAGGCGTTAACTCATGAGTGATGCACTAGAGCGATTGAAGCAGCGAAGCCGTCCTTCTGTCAAAAGTCGAGATACTTCGCTAGATTCTGGAAGTCCAGATACCTCGATATCTAGAAACCAAGAACCTCAGATACCTAATAATTCCGAAAATCAGGCTACTATATCTAAACAGCCGTTGCAAACAAAGCAGAGTACGCTGCGGTTGGAGCAGGGAGTAAGCTCACGCCTACAAGAGGTGTGTCGGGAGAACGGCATTTGTAGAGAGGTTCTGATTGAAGCCATGTTTGAGTATTGTGAGGCAAATCCAGAATTTCTCAGTGCAGTGTTATCTGAAGCGATAACGAAGAATGATTACAGGCAACAAGTAGCAAATATGCGACGGGCGAAGTCGATGATGCAAAAGTTCTCTTAGCGCATTCTTATGAATTGCCATCAAGCTTTGAGTAACAATCGATGCTGTTGGCATTAGCTTGACTTGTAATTTCTAATTTAATGGATATTAACCAACAAAAAGAACAATTTAGCATCACCTATATTAGAGCCATCGCCGCCGTTGCAGGTTATTCTTTATAGGCATCACCGTGCCAAAACTGGAAAATTGTACGCTAAGGCTGAAAGCGTTACCCAGCAAGCATCTTAGCTCCTCGCTTTTCTACAGCACCCGTGAGCGGCTGTTTACCCTCAGTTGATTGGTGCAGAGTATTGGTACTACTCGGTTGCAAGGCGGTATCAGCCTGTCTATTAATAAAACTTCATCTTTTGTAAGAACAGTTGGTAAATATTTAGATTTCTTTGCACGTACCGCATCTACCCTTAAATCTAAATCTTTTTTTAATACCTTTTTGTAGAGAAATAAAACAGCATGGAGTGCTTGATTTTGCATAGTTGGGAGCTTCGTACAATAATAAGTAAATAAGTAATCTTTCAAGCTTTCAATAATGACACTCCCATCACCAAATAAAGTCGATGAATTATTTTCTGAATGGGATAAACCAGGCTCTCCTGGTTTTGCTTTAGCCATCATCAAAGATGGTAAGACTGTCTATAAGCGCGGCTATGGTATCGCTGACTTAGAACACAACGTAACGATTTCTCCAAATTCGGTCTTTGATATTGCCTCAACGTCCAAGCAGTTTACAGCGATGTGCATTGCTTTACTTGCAAGAAAGGGGGAACTTTCTTTAGATGACGAGATCCAAATCTACATTTCAGAGATACCCAGATATGAGTATCCCATTACTGTGCGGCATCTGATTCACCACACAAGCGGCATTCGTGATTACCTAACCCTCATGGGGTTGGCAGGAATGCGATGTGAGAATGAGTATCCTGAGAACGAAATCATTGGTTTAATAGCTCGTCAAAAAGAATTGAACTTCAAGCCAGGAGAGGAGCATTTGTACAGCAACTCAGGATATTTTCTTTTGGCAGAAATTGTAAAACGTGTCTCCGGAGAATCTCTTGCGGTTTTTGCTGATAAGCATATTTTCAGTCCGCTTGGGATGAAGACAACTCACTTTCACGATGATTTCACAAGGATTGTCAGGAATAGAGCGATTGGCTACTCTGTGAGGGACGAAGGTAGCTTTCGGATTGATATGTCTATTCTTGATGTCGTGGGTGACGGTGGTATCTATACCACAGTTGAGGATCTATGTATCTGGGATGAGAATTTTTACCAAAACAAATTAGGAGGATATGGGCAAGACCTGATCGAAGAAATCATTACACCTGGAAGATTGAATAGCGGCGAAGGGATAGATTATGCCTTTGGTTTAGTTATAGGGCATTACCGAGGATTAGAAACCATCAGCCACAGTGGTGGATGGATGGGTTACAGATCACAGATGCTTCGATTCCCCAAACAGAGATTCTCTGTAATTTGCTTGTCAAATTTGGGCAGCGCTGAACCGCCAGAACTTGCCAGAAAAGTCGCAGATATCTACTTAGTTGATGACTTTACTGAGCAAAGCATAGAATCTGTAAGCCGCCAAACCCAAATAATAGAAATTCCATCGGTTGATTTAGAGAGAAATACTGGCTTTTATCAAAACCCAAAAACAGGAACCGTTTGGGAGTTATTGGTCAAGGATGGGAAATTAAGCGTGGAATTTGCTGGAATGAGCTTTACACTTGCTCCTGTGAGTTCAAGTCATTTTGTCATCATAGATATTCCTTATAATGCCGATGTTGAATTTGAAGAGTCAGGTTTAGATGAACCCTCCCATCTTTACGTTTGTGTGGATGGCAAAACACGCGACGTTTTCCAACGGCTAGACTTTGCTCCTCCTGATTCTGAACAGTGGATGGATTTTACAGGAGAGTATTATTGCAAAGAGTTAGATGTCACCTACAGAATCAGTATAGAAGACGGAGAGTTGCTGCTAAATCGAAGAAATTCTCTTCGAGAAACCCTCAAGCCAATTAACAAAGATTTACTGGAAGGTACGGACATCACTTTGCAGTTTGTCCGTGATGACTTTCATCAAGTTGCTGGATTCAATATGAGGGCAGGATATGGAGGTGTCAGAAACATTCAATTTGTGAAATAAGAAGACGCGCCCAACAATCTCGTTGCGGTTAAAACAGATTGTATCTACTGGGATAACGCACGAGACGCGATAATGCCTGCTCTCTTGGGCTATCTATGAGATATCATTACTTTCCAACTTTCATAACGACTAATCTCAATCCAAAGATTCTCTAAATCACTACTCAATAATTTCATCATATTGATTGGTGTCTTCTGAAGGTAATTCTTTCATCTCCTCCAACACATCAACCAAAGTTTTTTCATCTAGCCATTGATGACGTTCTTTGGTATAGTCTCCTTTACCAGGACTAAAATATTGAATAAATCGAATAGTATCGGCAACTCCTAAAGAATTGATTAAGGCATCATAGCCCTGTTTAATAATGTCATGTTGGGTTTTCATCATTGCTTTCCTCGGCTTGTATTACAAGAGCCAGCCATTGAACAGGATTATTAATCAAAACGTTAATTAATTGGGAGTTTTTTTGAGCTTTTTTGAAGAGTCTGTCATCTGTAGTGAGAAATACATCAGTCTGACTTCTTTCGGCACTAGCGATGTGGGTGGCATCATAGCTGGAGAATCCTAATTGTTGGAGTTCGGCGGCTCTGTTTTCAATGAAGGCACTATTAATAACTTTAATTTTAGCAATGCCAAGTAATTTTTTGACATTTTCTAGTCTTGATAAATCAGGTGTTTGGTTTAATTCAGCGATTAAAGCACTGCTATTAATAAGTTTCCAAGTTCCTAATTGACATTGACTCAGAATTGTCATAACTGCCTGTGCTTCCAAATAAATACGGGGTTGTGTCTGGTCATCAAACGGACGATTCAAACAACAAGCATCAAGATAGATTTTATATTGTTTGCTCATAGTGTTTAATCGTATAAATTATAATTTAGTCGGATTGACCCAGTGAGTAATTTCTACATCATGCCCTGTTTTATGGCTAACAACATCTAAATTTTTGAGCCTTACCTAAATCAATTCTGATATTGAGTCACTCATCTGCTTTTGCAAGCGCTGGCGGTTATCGTCGTACTTCAAAACAGTTTGCACTTGGGCGTGTCTGCTGAATCGCTGGGTAGCACGGTAGTTGCCATTATTCAAATCCAATACTGTAGTAATCGCACTGTGGCGGATGCGATGGGGTGACATCTTCTTAGTAATTCCCGCTTGCTTGCACAGCCCATCTACCAGTCGCCTGATTGCCTCCCCGGTTAATCTCGATCCATTTTTGTGGTATGCCAGCACGGTGAAAAGCGGTTCATTGCTACGTTTCTTCTTACTTGCTTTGATCCAACTGGCGATTGCGTCGGCGGTTCTGTCCGATAGGTCAAGAACTTCCTTCTGGCTACCCTTGCCTTTACCCAGGATAAAGAGAGTTTTTTCCTTGGCGTTAAAGTCAAGCACATTCAAATTGACTATCTCATTCCGGCGCAAGGCATTATCCCAGAGTAACCGCAGTAGTGCATAATCGCGCTTACCCTTTAGGGTGTTCTGATCAACCAGCGCTATGACTTGGGCATAGTCCTCGGCTGGAATACCCATAGTGTCACGGTAGGTTTCAACCTTCTCACCTTTGACATCATCCAGGGAGAAATTGCAGACTCCCAGGCGTCGCCCCATCTCCACCATTGACTTGATAGCACTGAGGCGACGATTCACCGTAGCTTCTGCCAGTTTTTTCTTAATCAGGTGCGCTTTGTACTTGAGAACCACAGCAACGGCGTGACGTTGTTCCAGGTGAAGGAATTCCAAAACCAAATCCCGGCTGGGTTCTTTCTTAACAACGAACAGAAAAAAATCTTTCAGGTCTTTTTGGTATTCGCGCTTAGTGTTTTCACTCCGCTTATCACCAATCAGCTGCTGGATCACATCGGGGTCATTCTCTAATGAAAAATCCTCACCGATCGCTAGGGCAAGTGAGTTTTCGAGAACGCTTAGGTTTTCGGGATGGATCGATGTCATAGCGCAGCAGAGATTGGGAAGTTGAATACTCAAGCTATATCTTAGTTGAATAGAGCGTGATTTTTGCTCTAAGTGGTGCGAAAAATCCTATTGTCGCACCATCTTGCAACAAGTGGGGGAGTGGGTCAGGGGCGAGTTCTTGTCAGTTGATTGACAATTCCAGAGGGCGATGAAGAGAAATTAAATTAGATGAAAGTGTAAGGGCTGACGATTTGACTAAGTAATAATGCTGCTTTTAGTCTGGAGATTGCGGTTTTGCCCTAAGCTCACTCAGGAGAGTCCCGATCGCTGTGGTGAAGCGATCGCCACCGTAGATGGGCGGTTACGCCGAAATGCGATAACCTGTCCTCACTCCTCCTTGCTGTTTTATCTATTAGATTTTTAATGCTGATTTAGTTAACTACATTGAATAAATCTATGATTAGCGATCGCGGACTCTTCCCCAGCCCCCAGTTTGACCCCGGGTTACCTGCCAAAATTGCCAGTCAATCTCTTCTTTGGGGGCTGCAACATTATTTAATCTAGATTATTCAGTTCCTCTTCAGGTTTTTCTTCCCCATTCTGTTGTGGGTCACAGACATTTGCCTGCCAATATGCAGGAATAATCGGGGTTCGGAAGTGGCGGCTTGCAATCAGGGCTATTACAGGCAACTGCCATCTAAGACAGGAAAGGTCTGTGTAAGTTTGATATTTTTCGTGAATACGAATAATGTAAGTTTTAAGCTCATCTAATGTCTGTGGCAATCGAAACGGGTGGAAATTAAACCCACTGGCATAACCTGCATTAGTACTGTACAAATAGTTATCTGTATCTTTGTCTGGAAACCAAAGCTGAAGATTAGTGCTTGTAAAAGTTCGAGCAACAGCTTCTTGGAAAGCTCTATAATCATTAGCAAGATTCAACACGGCATACCAACCAGCTAGCATGGGCATACTGAATTTTGCTCTGCTTTTTTCATCATTAAATCTTGCTGCTTCCACTTGGCTAATTGCAGAAGATACGTTTGCTGTGAAGAAGGTTTTAGTTCCTTGAGATATGGTAGTTTTTGCCGCGCATCGAAATAAGCTTCAGAACGATTTAATGCCTCCTGAATTACATTGAGTTCAGCTTCTGTCACATCATCATCTTTCATTCTGCTTTTGAGGTAATCGCCAGCGTCATGCGGGTGATTGTAAAGTACGTACTCACTGAAAAATTCCACTATCAAGCTAGCAATATTAAGCGAATATATTTCCCGGTTTAGTGCTGATAATAGAAGTGCAGGAAGAGAAGCAATATCTGTTATGTAACCTGCAAGCCTATACAGCACCCAGACAACTGTTTGCTCATCAAGGGTATCAAGTACTTCTTTATTGAGCGTTATTGAACGGCGATTTTTTGCTGTTTTTTTGTGAACAAGTTTCGTTGTATCGTCATCACTTTCATGTACTGGAATTGAATTAAAGAAACGAATTACATCACTTCCAGCAAGGTGCAATTGTTTATTATGAGATGCAAACCAGCGTGTGATTGTACTATTGAGTGCGTTGAGATGGTTATTATGTAGCTCAATAAAAGTGCTATCAATAAGTTTTGGTAGTGATGCTTGTTCTCCAGAACTATAATCCCAACCTAATGCTATGAACTCAACTAGTTGAAGGGCAGTCTTGGGATCATTTTTTAAACAGTAGTTGATACAATAGTCTAAGCTATCCAACATTTCTGTAGAGAAAGAAGGTATCTGCACTAAATGAAGAAGTACTTCTTTGTACCACGAGCAACTGTAGGCTTCACTCGCTTTCTGAAACAACATATTGCTCAACTGTTCTCGGACAACATGGTTCTGACTTGATGCAAATTCAACTAGGATTGCTGCTGCTTCATCTGATTTATTTGCTAAATTGCCGTAGGCTTGTAGCAATACAAGGTCAGTCTCTACGTTGAATTTTCCTTTGAAACTATTGAATTTATCCAAAGTGGCTTGCAGTAGATCGGACTGCTTGCTAGTTTCGTAACTAAACTCACCCAGGAAAGCAATACCTATCTGCCGAAGTATTGATTGTTCTGAATTTGTCAAAACAAGAGCGCGACGATGGGCTTCGTCAGGGTTGAATTTGGCAAGTCCTCGAAGAGCATAAAAAGCTAGCGAAACTATACGCGGCTCTTGAGCTACTACAAACTTGTTGTATATAAAATCAGCATTGCTTTGAGAATGAGCAGCCAGATTCTCAACAATTGAGTATATCTTATGTCCAGCATTGGTTTGAAATATTAGTTCAAACACATCCACTAGAGATTCAAGTTTAAGGTCAAGTTCTGGAAGTGCATCGCAGAAAAATTCGTAAATCTTCTCTCTTGATTTATTTCGTTTTTCTCTTGATGTTTCTAGTCTGCCTACTTCTGCTACACGACCCACTAAATCTTTTTTATATTCAGAGTTAAGTACAAGCAATACAGCAACTCCGATTTGACTACCAACATTTATGCGAATACTACACCTGTATATCTCATAAAACAAACTGGCAAAATTTTCAAGTTCGTCCCAAGCCGCTATTACTAAATTCACAGCATAACGAACTAAGTAGTCGTGCCGAACTGCTGGATCAGAAAAACCTACCTTGCCATTATCGCTTCTCAGAAACCCAAGTTCAAGCCCCGGACTTAAATCAACTTCATCAATTGGCGGTATAGGCACAGTCTCCTTAGATTGCTGATAAATTCCACCAGCTGCCCATTGTAGAGATGCGTGTGCTTCTGGATAAATTTGTCTGATTTGTTGCCAGTGTGGGGTGAAGTTCATCTCGCTATACACAACTATATACTTGTACTTTATTAAATATTTTTTGGAAGTCCCTAAACGAAATTACCCTACTTATGAATTTTGGGTGACGTTTATATAGTTCCCAAAAGAATGCCGCTGGTAAAAAATGCGATCTCGCCGTTGATTGACTGAGATTGCGATCGATTCCTCTGGGACATCGACCCCATCACCCCAGGTTACTACTTGCGGGAATTCTTGGCGATTTGACATTGAGCATTCCCGGATAGCCATTATCGATAAACAGATATTGGGCTGGAATATTCAAGCAATCGTTCCCATCCCCAGACCCATGCAGTTTTTACTAGGATCTCTTTACCGTTACTGAATTTGATAAATTCTCTACCTTCGTCAGAAAATACATCAACAACCAATTGATTTTGCACATCGCGTCCCCACATTTTTTCTGAGGCATTCCACCACCGTTGTCCAGGCGAAGAGAACATTTCCCTTTCTAAATATTCATCACGCCATGCTTTAGGCTTCCAATTATTCTGTATGCCAACATTTGGAGACATGACAACCTTCATAAACTGAAAACATCCATTATCGCAACTTTCCACTTAGAGATCAGGCCATGTCAATACCCCCATTTAATGAATCGTTGATATCACTTTTGATATCAAGTTTTGACAAAGGGGCAATCAAAGGTTAGTACGATTAAATCAACTCTTTTACTCGTCAAATCGCTTTCTATAGCTCTCGAATAGCTCATTAATCTTCTTTGGCTCGGATACAAGTGTTCCCCGTTCATCACGGAATGTGCGATCGCTTGCACCTTGGAAGGATAGCCAGTTAAAACTTGTGGTAACAGCAAATTTTGTATCGGAAATGAGGATTTTCGCGTGGGTATCTCCCAAACGTTTGATCTGGAAATTATTTTTGTACTGACTGGCTAATTGTTGTATTGTCTTCTCAGCTTGGATATCGGCTGGATACTTTTTATCGTTATCGTCTTTTCCCAAACCGTATCCAATGTAAACTTGCACTCCCCGCTTGAGGAGATTTTCAAAATCTGCAAGAAATCGTTTATTTACAGAACTAGCTCGAATCCAAGGTGAAATAATCATCAAACTTTCTTGGGTATCACGAAGAGCCTTTTCCAGAAGCGGACGGTGTTCGTGCATTTCCAACCAACGCATAGGAACCGAAGTTAGGAGGGAATTTAGCTGTGCCTGGAGTTGCTCGATTTGTTGTTGTGCAGATTGAAGTTGCTGCTCAAAAATAATTTTTTCTTCTTCATTTTCAGTTTGTTCAAGGTTGTTTTGAGTTATCTCTATTTCAGCTTCAATCTTTGCTTGACTAGTATAAACTTCTTCCTTTATAGCTTCAATTTTTTCTAGTGGAGCTTGAGTGACAAAATCACGTCCTAAAATTTCTTCAGCTAATTTCCTGGGTGAGCTTTCTTTTAGAGTTTCGACAATGCGAAGTTTTTTAATTCCATTAGAACGAGCAAAAGCAGCTTCATGTTCACTGGAAATTACATCATCAATTAAAAATGCCACCTGAACATCATCACTATCTTTGGCTTTATATATGAGTGCCAAGGCTTTTTCAAAAAATCTCTGCCTTTTTTCAATTGCTTTTAATGCTAGTAAATCTTTCTCTTCTTTAAATCTGGCTTTACTAGATCCCTCAATTTGACGAATAATTCCATCTACGTCTTTAAGTTTGATATCAGATAATTCTGGAGGTTTATTTGGAAACGGATCAATCTCTAGGATTTCTTGCTCTCGTAAATCCTTGTGTTTTAAAAAGTATGAATTGCTGCCATACCAGCGTGGATATCGTAATAATCCATCAAAATCTATATCAAATGTACGCTCTTCTGGAACAATAATTTTAGCTTCTTGGAGAGTTGTAATACCTTTTTTAGTCAATTTCCAAACTTGTAACCGAGAATCATCAGGAGCTATAAGGTCAATATTTTCACTCATTCTTAAATTGACCATTGCATCTTTTAAAATTTGCTTTTCTATACCAAGGAAAGCACTAATATCTTCTTCTGAATTCAGCCCAGCATCAATAGCCTTTAATACAAATTCCTCTATTGGGGGTATCGGCTTACGTAGTTGTATTAAAGCTTCAATAGTTACTTTATAAACAGGTAAACCCACCTCTTTGCAGGCTACTAAATCGAAACCTGTTCTATTGTAACGCAGCAGTTCATTGGCTGAGAGAGAGATAAAATTGTCTAAATTCATGATTTGGTTTACCTATTTTATTTACTTACCATTCATCGCTTCCATTAAGCTACAATTTTCAGGATGACGTTCAATGTAATCTAATACTTGGTATAAAGGATTATTTTTTGAACTCCGACAAAAATGATGATCTCCCACAAGCACTAAGCCAACTCTGCCTCTAGATAAAGCAACATTTAGTCGCGCTTCATCTTTAAGAAAACCTATTTCCCCTTTGTTGTTTGAACGAGTGATAGAGTATACAGCTATATCAGCTTCACTTCCTTGAAATGCGTCAACTGTAGCGCACCTAATGGTTAATCTTTGCCAATTGTTTAATTCTGTATTAATTCCGCGACTCAGCAATTTTAATTGTGCTGAATATCCACTTAATACTGCCACACTATAGGTTTTTTCTGCTACTTCTGCCATTGTATTAATTTTGCGAAGCAGATGAATAATAGCTCGAGACTCACAGCTATTGTTATAACTGGAATTAGCACGTTGCTCTTGATAATTTGGCAGATTAGAAGTTGTCAACCAAGTTACTGGTTTTGGTAAAACTTTAGCCAAATTTGCATCTATATCTTTTCTGGCACTTTTCAGTTCACCTTGATAAAAGCACTCACTGATTAGATTGCCAATTGGCTCAACCATCCGATGCTGAATTTTTAACATCTTACAACAACTGTCAGGGAGTGTTGTTAGCAGTCTGTCAAATAAAGTTTCTCGGATGTCATCTTCAGTTAAATCATATTTCTCTAAAAACTCTGCATTGCGGCTGACTTCATCTTGGAAGGGTGGAAGTTGTTTTGGATCACCAACAAGTATCCATCGCCGAGTTCTCGACATCGGAACTAATACTTCTGTTGCTGTAGCCTTTGATGCCTCATCGATAATGCAAAGGTCAAATTCTGTATCTTGAATGTATTTTGAAATTCCAATACAAGTTCCAGCTACTACATCAGAACGTTTGATCAGTGGGTCATTAAATTTTTCATTGCGACCAAAACAGTCAAACCACTCGGCTTGAATACTAATTAGTTGTTGTAACATTTTAGCATCTGGAGCATGAGGGTCAATCAACTGATTGCTCTTTGCTTCTAGTTGATTAGCATTGAGTTTTAATAAGTCATCTTTAGCAATTCCTGTGAGTTCTTGAAGACGCTGGGCTTTGGCTTTATGTTGCTCTCGTGCTTGTTTTTGTTCTTCTCGCAATTCTTCAAGTTCACTTGTAAGACGCTGAAATTCATCTCTTTTGTCTTTGGGGATTTTTTGTTTATCTGGTAATTTGGGATTATCTATGTCATAGTTTATAGGGTAAATTTCATATAATTCTTGTTGGCGAGTTGTTGCTTCTGTTTTTAATTCATTAAGCTTTGTGACTAGAGTTTTTAGGTCTTGAAATAAAATAGCTTTTTCTAATTCTTCCGGAGAAACACCTCTTTTAGTAGACCACTCTGTTATAAAATTTTTACTTGTAGTTACAGCCTGTTCTCTCCATTTTTGCATTTGTTCTTCTAACAATAGAGAGTGAATATTTTCTGAAACCTGTTCATGATTACCAAGGCGTAACAACTTTAAGTCAAGGTTTTGGTCTTGAATCCGTTCTAGTGCATTATCCAAGGCTACATGAGTTTGTGAACTCAACAGGATTCGGGCTTCTGGGTTTTGCAGAAGAGTTTGGATAACTATTTCTGTAATAAAAGTTGTCTTTCCCGTACCTGGTGGACCTTGAACTAGAAGAAAATCTTGTGTTGTTAATGCTGCTTCTACAACCTCTTTTTGTGATTCATTCAGAGATTGAAAACACTCTATGTCTCCAGATATTTCTGGATGCTTGACTTCTTGAGAATTGACAATTAATTGACGCATATCAGCCCGAACTGCACGGTCAAATCTAATTGCATCTAGCGCGTATTTTTGCCGATTTAATGCTGTTTCAGTGGCACGAATATCAAAAACTAGCTCACCTGATCTTGGCGCTCTATCTGGTTGTCCATGTTTCACATAGAGAATTAACCTGTCACTAGCTTCTTGGACTTCAACAACATCTCCCCCTAAAATACTAAATCCTTTTTTGTTAATAATATGTCGGGGTTGTCCTGCTATATCTTTATCTGGAATTTCTGAGATTTCAAAGATAAGATGCTTCCCATCACGAGTAAAGTCGGTATATTTAATTGGCTTTTCTCTGTTTTTTTCCCAATCAGCTTTAGCTCGAAGAATATTAGACCAAACGTGGAATAATCTTTCTTTTTCAGCTTCCACTTTTGTTTGTCGCAGATCAGCTTCGTATTCTTCAACTGCATTTCCAATGTCTGTAATAGCGTCTACGGCTTCAGACATGAATAGTGGTCTACCAAACTTGAATTCGTAGGGAGGAATCCAAGCTTTTTCTCGACTTTTTTCAAGACTAGCACTAGAGGCAGAATAGGCATTAATGATATCAACGTATTCTTCCCCTACTGCTACATGATATTTATAACTAACACCAAAAATAGAATAGTGACCTTCGGGAAATTCTTCTTCAGGAGATTGTGCGCTAAATTTTCTGTAACGATTGATTCCACAAGCTGTATTCAAATCCTCTAGAATAACATTTAGAATTTCAGCTTCAGATGTCTGAAGTTCATTATTAAGATTTTTCAAAGCATTTCGAGTTAATCTTAGATAACAAGCACGTTTTTTAGTTAACAGTATTTGCGATCGCTTTCTTTGGATAGTATCAAGTTCTAGCAACAACACCTCTGCATTGTGTTGGCGTTCTGCTGGATCTAAGGAAACAGCACGTTCTATTATCTCCACAATTTCCGGTGGTGAATTAAATTCCACCACCCCTTGAGATATGGCATCATAATCGCTAATGTCTACCTTTGTTAAGCACTTAAGCACTAGTACACCAAAACTGAAGACATCCCTGGTGTAAGGATAAGAGCCATCATCAGGTTCTGGTGGTGTGAAGGGACGAGATACAAACTCCCTCAGAGTAACGCTAGGTCGAAAGTAGCTTCTGAGCTTAGATATTCCAAAGTCGGCGAGTTTTGGTTTACCGTCGCTACTAATTAAAATGTTATTGGGCTTGATATCTCGGTGGCTATAGTTACGATTGTGGGAGAAAGCCAGAGCTTGTAATACAGGAAAAGCCACATTTTGCCAAAAAGAATCCCATCCATCTAATGCAGACTCTTTCAACAATTTTGCCAAGTCTTGCTCCATCCACTCCAAAACAAGGAAATACTCACCTGTACTTTCATCCTTGCCTGAATCAAGAAGTTCTACGATTCCCGGATGCTTTAATTCTTTGAGTGCTTGGGTTTCACGTCTGAAGGACTCTTCTAAGATATCGCCTTCAATCTGCCCATGCTTAAATACTTTCACTGCAACCCGTCGCAGATCGTCGAGCATATCGCTTGCCTGATAGACATCAGCCATTCCACCAGAGCGCGGTTGGGGAGATAGAGCATAACGATTGTTGATCAGGCGAACTGGCGACATAACTTTACAACCCGTAGAGGTTTTTTTATTTGTAACATAGCCGAATGGCACTAAGAAAAGGGACAATCGTTGAGGCAGCAGGGGTGCAGAGGAGCGGAGGAGCAGGGGAGAAAGAAGAAGTTTTAGGCAATACGAACGGATATTTAGAAATTCCCCTCTGCACCCCTGCCCCTCTGCAATCCTTACGCTGCCTACCATTCAGCTTAACTTAGTGCCATTCATAACATAGCCCTTAGTTTAGTATGAGGCTAGGAAGATACCTTTATTTAGCTTTAGTATTCCCAGAAGTATTGTTTCTATATCAGGTTTCTATATCACTAGGCTTGATCTTGGGCAATTTATATATAGGGTTGGACAAGCCTAGCAGTTTACGGAATTCTGGGTCATGTTTGACAAGTAAGCAGTATTTTCAAGAAAATTTATCCCGATAATAATTTATGGATTTATCACAGTTGAAGTGGTTGAAGAACGTGAAAGATCAAGGGCGTTGGGCTTACAGTGATCCTAATGATATGGCTATTCCCGGAACGAATATTTTTTGTCTACACTGGCGTAATTATAAAGATAAACTTAATGCTGAAGAACCTCTCAAGGGTGATCTAATGCTACTGATACAAGGAGCGAGAGTAACTCACATTGTAGAATTATTAGACGATGAAGTGTATCACAATAAAGAAGCTGAATGGAATATATATCGCATAGTAAAAGCCATTTGGATGCCTAAGAACAATTTTGATTGGGAAAAACTCCCTGGTTACATAGAGGTTTTTGGCTATGAAGATATTGTCTTTGATGGTTTAGCACATAGATTATTTGATGAAAACAGGATGTATACGTTTCATCAACATTGGAAACCGTTAGGCGGTTTACCAGCTTTTCAGAAACACTTGGGCGATATCCTGATCAATGCTTCAAAAATCCCTAAGCAAATTATCGGAACTTTCAATGATCAACCACTGCGGTACATTCGTAGTGAAGGTAGCGGGGCTGAACTTTTGGATATCGTCACAATAGGCGACTTTCCTGACGAGAACTTCTTGCAGGGCTTGTGGCGATGGGTGCATACTGACGGACAAATTGTTGTCGATGAACAAGCACTGAATAGAGCCAGAATACAAGGCTAAACTTGTGTCAGCTAAATAAGCTGAGACTCGCCCAGCATCAAGTTGAGCGAGTTTTGTACTGTCTAGACTAGCTTTTGTTTGCTACGCCGCACGAACGGTCTTGCCATCAGGCATAGCAAGTTTCCATTAATTCCCTTCTCCGAAGAAAAGCGACATATCATACGCGCTTCTATCCGCGATCGCCATAATTTTCTTAGCCACTGCTTCAGAGATCGGAAGCACCGATAATCGATTTCCTGATCTGACCACCATTAATTCCTCAGAGCTAAACTTTTCCCTGAGTGTTGATAGTAAAATGGGGCTGGAAAAAGTTTCAACGAATTCCACTATAACTGTTTGCCAGCGCGGGGATTCGATACTGGATTTCGGATCATAATAAATACTGTTTGGATCAAACTGGGTCGGATCAGCAATACCCGTTTTCACTACACGCATTAGCCCAGCAATACCAAGAGGGTTAGTATTGGAGTGATAGAAAAAAGCCAAGTCTCCAAGCTGCATTTGGCGCAGATAGTTCCGAGCTTGATAGTTGCGAACACCATCCCAGATAGTCTCACACTCCCGTTGAAGATCAGCAATGCTGTAAACTTCTGGTTCTGACTTCATCAGCCAATAATTCATCTCTGCCAGATTATGGATATACAAACTTTCTAATCTACCATCTCTTTCTCTATTTTTTGTGATTAGATACTACGAACTTGAACTGCTGGTGATATCCAACGATGATTATTCCAGAATTACTCAATATGTGTGATCAGCCTTGGCAATTGGACTTTGTATCAAGTCTTCCAGAGTAGTAACTCGTTGGCACAACTTTTGGTTTTGTAAGACAAGTTCCTCAATCATTTTTATCAAATCTGCAAACGGCTCTTGTGAATCAGTTGGACGGAGGGTTATGTCACTATCTATACCAATATGTATTCCATGAGCCTCAGACAAAGGGGAATTACTCATGAAGTTGATATTTTTGCTGGACTCAAGCTGATTTAATCTTTGGGTTAACTGTTCTATACGTTGCACTAGATCAGGTATACTATCCGATATACGCGGAACGTCTGCTTCTGAATTGCTCAGAAACGAGTTTAGCGCTTGAATAACTAAATCTGTAGAGGTAGTTCGTTCTACTGCTGCTCTTTCCTGAAGAGCTGTAATTAACTCTTCGGGAAGTTTGTAATTGGTCTGTTTTCGCATAGCTGTATAGCTGTGTATATATCAACTATACCATTTTTCGATAGGAAGGTGTAATTTAATTATGTGTGAGCAAAACTACGAACTCCGCACCGATTACTGGTGCCATGTAAGAGTATGTAGAGAACTAGGGATAGGTGCAGAATTATACGACTCTCAGGACACGATCACCATCAAACATGGTAGTCAAGTTATCTGGTGGTGGAAACCAGATAGACAACATCAACAAATAAGACTTGAAACCGAAGCACTAGCAGAGCTATTTGGAGCAATTAGTCAAAAGCCTGAAGAATTCACCACTGATAAAATGAGTCCAGAAAGATTGGTTAAGGCTTTCATTCGTCACGTCTTAAAGTTACCGATGAATAAGCAGACCAGAAGGTACGGGAACAGATATTACTATTTGGTGGAAACTCGTCCACAACTATTAGAAATGGATGAATTGGCTCAAGTCCAAAGACTAGACCAGGAACATGGTTTTAATTACGACCTACTGGGCAATGCTAGCCACTGGCATTACCTCTACCTAGCTCCACAGCCGCAGGGTTACGCGATTGAATTAGATATCGAGTCTGCACATTTTACAGCATTCATAAACCAGCAAACCATGCTATTGAGTGACCCTGGAGAATATGGTCAACCGTATTTCCAGGGCGACGGTGGCGCAATGAAACGACTGCGCGAGATTAGCCCACAGATCCCCAAGTGGTTTAGATGTCGGATGTTAGAAATCATCGGTAGCCATAAACTAGAATACTACCAGTTCAACCCTGCCACAGGTTCATCGGAAACAAAAGTAAATCCTAATGTGATTTACTGCGGTATGGCATTCAACGCTGTCCACAAAGCCATCTATACCGTTTACCAAACAATGGCAGAAGTGGCTAATTTGGTCAAAGATGACCTGTTGCGATCGCACACAAATAGTTTTGTCCTCAAAGCCACGATGTCCCGCACTGCTGAAACCGAAATGTTAAACGCACTTACCGAACGTGGTTTTGAGGTTTCCTGCAAAGGCATCGGCTGGGCGCATTTTTGGGATATTGACAAAGGAATACTGGGCTTCAGTAAACCAAAAGGACATATCGAGGATTTAGAAGAGTTACGCAAGCGCGACGGAGTTTACGTCAAGCCAATGCCCAGACAAATGTATGATCGCTGGGGACATTGGCTACCGGAAATCCCAGAGGAGATTCTAACTAATGCAAAGCGCTACGAGTTTGTTCCTGTCAGGAGTATCCCTAAAGTTTCACCAGAGAAAGTAGGTGGCTATTGGCGAAATGATTGGTGAGTGTCATCAAGAGAAGCTGGAATATATTATATAAAATTCCTTGTTGATATCAGTCGCCTGGAGTGCTAGTGCTGACGATACGCGAAGGTAAATCCCAAAGAGCGATTGCGTTCTTAAAGGGGCAACTTCGTCAGCACGTCACCTCAGTTTAGAGCCGCGTCTAGAGCGCTGGATCGGTTTATTGCTCAAATAGAGGCAGATGCAAAAACGCCACCAAAAGAATGAGTAAATACCTCTCAATGAAATAGAAAACCATCCCAGGATTAGCCAAGATGGTTGGTCAAATTTTCCCGAAACGGGAATATATTTATGCAGACTTGGACTTAATGAGCGATCGCACTCCTAGCATTGAAAGTTAATTTATCCAATTCTGAAATGAGTTTTTTGACAAACGCCTGTTAATCCTTACAACTCAGTCCTGGCAAAGCGTTAGGTATATTTGCAAATAATCCTGGTCGAAACGGATGATTGCAGGTTGGTTGCAGATAATGCAGGCTCAGTTGCAATTAATCCTGGTTCAAATGAAATTATAGTTGTAAATAATCCTGGCTTGCTCAGGTCTTGATTGTAGGTTTGGGCATTTATAATTGCAGGATGTTACAAGTACTGGTTGAAATGGATGATCGCAGGGTAGTTGCATCTAATTCTGGTTGAGTTGCAGTTAATCCTGGTGTAAGGGTATCAGTCTCACAGCTTGGACGAGATAAAATTTCGTTGAGCAATTCTTGTGCGGTCTGGCGCAGCTCTGTGGGAAGGGCGTTCAGGTTTGAACTCCCTCCTCCACCCTCTGGGAAATTGGGAAAGGGATCATTCTTCGTCGAAATTTCGTTGAGCAATTCTTGTGCGGTCTGGCGCAGCTCTGTGGGAAGCTCGTTCAAGTCCGTTCCCCCATCTAGACCATCATCGTTTACTGGCGTTGGATTCTCATCAACGATTACTGGCGTTGGATTCTCATCAACGGTTACTGCCGTTCGACCGTAAGTGAGTATTGGCGTTGCGAGTGCAAGCAAAATTCCACCGACTAATGCTGAAAAATAATGGACTTTCATAATGCGCTTTCTAGAAATTTTAGTTAAATGTTCGGTAGCTACAAAAGTTGGCAATATTATACCGAGTCAGTGGAAGGTATGCATAAAATGCTGCAATCCTGATCGCTTCGTCTATCTCCCCACCAGGAAGAGCTACATTAGGTGGTCGATTGTACCATGCATACCCAATTCTTCCAGACCAGCTACACGTTGCGCTTGTCAGTGCTTCGCTCTTTTCTATAGAGATGAAAGGAGCGATACAAATTACTAAGAACGGGATTAACTTTTTCATGAGCCTTTATTCCTTGAATATATATGAAAGAGTAAAAACGATATCAAGCTCATGCTGGAACCACAGCAGAACATGATTTATGGAGTTATTTTGGAAACTGACGAAAAAAGGGTTATGGGCTGGTGTTTTAACAAGTACAGATTAAGTCAAAAAGTTAAAGATTAGGTAATAAAACTGTTATTAGAATGTTATTAACATATTAAGTTTAGTTTAAAAAATTATTGAAGATTGTACAAGTCAGTGGTCAGCACTTTGTACCGCCTATCAAGCTGGCAAATTAGGGCTAGATAGTGGACTAACCTTTGGGGATTACGCTGGGTTTAGTTGGCAGTGGACTTGGTTGAGATTGCGAGATTATCAAGCTGGTGGATTAGTAAAGGAAGTTGGCTACTGGAAAGATGGGAAGCACTTAAATAAATTGGTTATTACTCAGGCTGGGATAGAGTTTTATCGACAACAGTGGCTACAGTATCGCACTCTTTATCCTGATGTAGATGCACCTAAGCCTGAATAATTTATCGACCGCTTGAAAACAGAAAGCCACCCAGAATTACCCAAGGTGGCTGGTAAAATATTCCCGATTTCGGGAAAATGTTTTTGGTCTATTCCAGGGTTTCAATTACATCTTCTTCCCAAGCAACAGCGCCACTGTCGATATCATCTTGCCAGATAATCAACCCACGTTCACCCAATTCATCCATCGCCACATCGTTAATTTCCTCAAGAAATTCATTAGGCAGCAACCTAAAAATAAACCTAACAAAAATATTCATTTGCTTTTCCCGACATATCTTATTACCTCATACAAGCACGGGCTTTCTTCTTTATATTGATAGGGATATTTGTATGTAGTGCAAATTTCGCCGCTTACCTCTACATACATCGAGCCAGAATATATTTCCTGTCCTGGACAAATTGAAATATGTTCCGCCCAAGTCAAATTCTGAAGATGATAATTACTGGCATAGCCTATTTCATGGTTATGCTCTGTTGGGATTGATTTTTTGTGAATGTCGTACATTGAAAACTCCAAAAGGTAACTAATTTTTCAGTCCTATCCGCGTGTAAAAATATCTGTCTGCTCAAAGAGGTCTGTCCGAGGTCTGTCTGCCTCTCTGTCTGCTCTGTCCCTGACTGTACAAGGATTCTGTCTAATCCTGTCCGCTCTGTCTGATTTGGGCTGATTTCGATAGTATGCAAGCATCTAGTGAGACAGACCCGCGTCTACCCTATTAACTCCTTGTACTCTGAAACAGCATTTCGGTAGGTTTCGTTCTCCCCAGGCTTTGCATCCCAAAGGAATTTGATGATGTTAGTCTGGCTCAATTTCATTTCGTTTCGCAGCCTTTTAATCTCAGAAATAGCCTGTTAGCGGCTCAAATTAAGTCTGGTGAAACGTGGCTCAGTGGTGCTAGAGTCCTCATCAATTGGTTGTTTCGTCGTTTCGCTTGGCAATTTCGCTATTTCGGCGCTGTCTGCCTTAGTCTCCGGGAACTCTAGGCTACGGTAAAGCTTTTCTAGCGATTCCCGATCCTCTTCGCTGACTGGGCGATTGCTTGTACCAAAGTCAGATATTTTCGCACTCATTTTGGGCAGACTGACATCAAGCCATTGGCTAGAGCTATCAAGCTTGACCTTTGCAAAACCAGTAGATTTTGGTTGCAGTGTGACTAAATCTACTTCTGCCAAACATTCAACCTGAAGCATTTTAGAAACCAGATTGTGTAATCCCTTAATGCCAAACATACAGGACTGAGTATTGTTGTGAGCCACTACAGTTAATGGCATCTCTTGTTTGCGAGATTTAGTCAGTGCCAGCTTCCCAAATTTCTCTAACAGTTCTGCATCTTTAATGAAGTCGCTGTATGTGGTAGCCTCCTCACAGATGAGAGATAAAGCTTTGCCCTCCCTCCAAAGTTTCTCTCTCCACCGTTCCTCACTTAAAGATGAATTATTGAAGGTTTGTAACCGTTCCTCAATCTGACTAACATAATCGCGTATCTGTTGTTCAATCTCCGACCATGAGTGATAACTTTCAACCCCTCGCCATTCACTGCGGTTAGAATCTGGATCTAAAACAATTACTCGATAACCTGCCTCTTTTTTCTGTTTAGCAACGTAACGAGCTAGCCAACTTTTACCGCCGCCTTGATTACCCCAGATTAAACAGGTTTGTTTGACTAAGTTTTGTACCCAGGCATCGGGCGAAGCTGCGTTATTATCTGCGATCGGAACAGGCTCGGAATCTTCTACTTTATCCTTTGGATCAATCGTCTGCCCCAAACTCTGGCTCCCTTGCAGATACGGCGTTTTCATCTCTCGCAATTGCTTAATATATTCTGCCTTTTGTTCTTCGGTCATCCCAGCAGTGGTTGCCTCAAAGATTACATCCTGGGCATCCATCTGGGTAACTTTAATTTCGGTTTGGGCGTAAATCTCAGCTTTTTGAATATCTACAGTGCGATCGTTGGCGACTAAATCCAGGTCAGCTTGTAGTTGAACTTCTGCGATCGCAACATCTCTGTAACTCTCTAGTAGCTCAGAACGTGCAGCCATTTCTGCTTTTGCTGCATCCCGCTTTTGGGTAATATCTTCAAATACGGCTCTCTGCTTCTCCTCATCTTGGCAGTGCCTTAGCATCCACCCAGCAAGTGCAAATCCGATAAATCCACCGAATGCCCAAATGGGTTTATTTTTGTTAGTGGCTTTGACTAATCCTTGAACTCCCATCGCTGGGTCTTTCACAACTTGTCGGGGCATTCCTTTAAGTTTCCATTCTTCCCAGTAGTAGGGAGTCATGCGAAAGGGTCTACCATTCTTGTCCTCACAGGTCAATCTTTTTTGTGGGTTTTTAATACAAAAGTAAATGCGATCGCTACTCGTTCCCTGCCACGCCATTGCGACTGAGCCAAGACCAACAGTTAAACTCAGCCCAATTGCAATAGCTTTCCGATCCATTGACAATCCACCGAACCAGAGCATTAAACCCGACTGTTGTGACTCGGATAACTGTTTATGCTTATCAGTTAAGTAATTCATTATTGTATTTCGAGTAAGGAGCAACAGTAGAAGGTTCTAAGTTAGTTTTGGGTGGAGTATTCCCAGTGCCGGGAATAGGTTTAGTATTGCCAAGCCAGAAAGTGAGAACCACAATAATAAAAACAAGAATACCTACACATAGGTCAAAAAAGTTTTGTGATTGTTGAGTGCTTTGAGTGAAGAATATTTTTTTCATTTACCTCTCCTACCACTAAATAGAAAAATCATTAATACTGCTACGACTATCGCTACTCCTGCACCACTGTCCAAACTTAAATAATGATCTGTTTTCGCTTTTGGCTTATACATCGTTTGAATTGAAGTATTAGCTGTACCAGTGGAAGTTCTCGCTTCATCCCACTCCCCAATAGGCTCTGAAAGCGCACACAGTAACGCTAACGATGCACTGCAACCAGTCATTAAATTAGTCACAAACTTATCAAACCCTTCACCTGTTGCAGTAGCACTAAAGTATAGGTGTGCAGTGCCAACAGCTAAGAACATTCCAACTGGGTGAACTTGCAACAGATGAAAGGTGAAAATGATTGCACTATTCAAGCAGCTGCCACCCACTATTTCGCAAACATTACCAGTGCGCCTAAATGTCCGACCTCTATTATTTTCTTGCAATGGCGGGGATGGTTCAGGTTGTTTCTGCTGCTGCTGTTGTTGCTGTGGAGTTTGTGTCAGCCCTTGAAATGAAAAAGGGCTAACGCTCTCGGAATCATTATTCTGCTTCCTTACAAGCATCAGCCGTATCCTTTTACTAATTAATTACTATTTATCTATCGCCCAACTTCTGCCACAAATTACCCAGCCTCGATCCCCATACCCTGACCGTTCCAGTTGCAGAAACACTAGAGCTAGGTGCATAACTTTGGGATTGAAATGGTATTACTTCTTGTGGTGCTTGGTTGGGTTCTAATGCCCGTGAACCGTATCTTGCACGAGCTAATAATTCTTGGCGTTTCTCTCTTAATCCTGCTGTGATAGCTTGGCGTTCAGCTTGCACGGTTTGTCTATTTTCTATCCCACTAATCTTGTTTTCATGTCTCCACAATTCAGCTTGTAAATCTTGATGTAATTGGGCTGCGACTTCGGTTAGTGCGTGTTTACGTTTTTGGTCAATCCGTAATAGATCACTTCTGTCTTGAGCATCTATGCGACTCATTTCTAAGTCGAATTCTCCATTGAGCTTACGGATTTTACCAATCGCACCCGCAACATGAGAACCGTATTGTTTACGAAGTTCTGTCCAAGAAACTTGCCCTTTTGTCAACTTCTCCATTGCCTCGAAGACAACCTTGGCATTGTCCAGAAATGGCTCTAATCTATCAGATAGTTCCTGGGCATTATTGGCATAATCTGCGAACTGTTCGAGCTTGTTTATATCGCTGAGGTAGCCCAGAATGTCAGACTCAAATCCTCCCCATGCTTGCGCCTTTTCATCAATATGGGAACTATGCCCCATTACCGGATTGCGTATTGCAAAGTCCATTAGTTCGCCTCCCCTAATGCTGATATTTAAGTTGATTAATCAAAGCTTCTGCCAGTCCCAGATGCTCATTTATTCCTACTGATTCTCGGATACCTGGGGTGATACTAGAAGCGTGAGCTATTGCTTCTGCGCTGGACTTAAGCCCGTGTATTGCTGTCTCGGCTACTATGAGATTTTTCACCACACTTTCTAAAATCAGAAGCTTCTCTGTTCTGCCAAGCTTTTCAAACGTACTTCCATACACAGATTGAAGGTCATCCAAATACGAACCATCCCCCGGCATTGTTGATGTAAAAAAACCAATTGGTTTTGACATGATTTATCTCCTCAAAAGATATTAGTTTGTTGACTCAGCTTTAACGTTTCATACGAGCAAGAATTTCAGCTTTCAATTCGTCTAATTTTTCTTGCTCATCGCTGGTCGCGTTGCCGCCTTTTTTAGAAACTTCATAGCTTACCTTTACTAATTCCGGTGAGAATCCAGCAATCAGAAGCAGCTTTGCGGTATTTTCGTAATCTGGCTTTTGCATAGTTGTTTTTGGAGTTAATTATCTTAGTCAGATGGAGGTTGCAGTAGTTCCCAAATAGCGGGATTCGATTCTTTGGTAATTTCGATTATTTCTGGCTTTGTCAGTGCCGCCTCGTTATCTGCATCAAGCTCTGCTTTCAGTCGCTCTATCCGAAGTGCGCGATCCGTTAACGGTGATTTGCCCCAGTCGTTGGGATTGTTATAATTAAGTGCCATTGTTAGAATCCTTAAGTACAAATCGTTTTGCGGCGGAAGATACATTTCAGAGTGGAGCGATTGCTTGCTTTGGTCGGCTAGGCGTTGGCGTAGCCCGTCGTAGACATCGCTTCATGCTGCCCCTTTGAAACCATTGGCCATTGCGCCAAGTGCTAATTTATTAGGCTGGGTAGATTGAACTTGGACTGTTTCTGCTTTGGGCGATGCAAGCACATTTCCATGTTGAAAAATCAGCTTCTCTACACCTGCTGATAATGCTTGTGTAGCCACGTCTTGAGGTAAATCAAACATTTGACATAATTCCCGAACCGCTAGATAGCTGATGGTTATACGCCGAGATTCGTAGTTCATTTATTTAGGCTCCAATTGATATTTCGCTTAATAATTGCAACCCCATTGCATTGATGAACTGGGGATCTTTCAAGACCACAAAACCCAAAGAGGCGAGGTTCTGATCCACTACTGGCAAGTCAACACCCCCACCCCAAGCGACGAGGTATTTCGCTCTATCAAGGTAATTACCAGATGTCACGAAGTTGGCGAATTTCTCGATCCTGCTACTCCACCATTCATCAAGACATTGGCTGTACTCTGCCTCGAACTTCTTGCCTGTCAGGTGGTTGCCTCCATAAGTGAAGGTTCCTTCGAGAATACCCTGGTTCACCAAGCTGGGTGAGTGTTTCACATCCTTGGATAGCAGACTCACTCGGTCGTTTCGCTTGTCGAGAGCTTCTGCAATCATGGTGTGCAGTTCACCCGCTCCACCCTCAATTAGATGCCGGTCAATCACTGCACCACTGCCGTTAAACACGGTAATTAACCAAGTTGATGAACCGATATCGAGTGCGATCGCTAATTCTGAGGGGTCAAGCATTAGGGATGCTTCACCAAATAAGCAGTGGGCAATGCTTCCAAAACCTTCGGGATAAATGCCTGTGACTACGATTTCAACTGTCTTGGTGACAATGGAACGAGTTACAGGGTGCAGATGTTCAAAGGTGTGAGTCCCTTCAACTCGGCGTTTAATCTCTTGGCCCCAGCGTTCCGGGTTATGGTTGCTCAAACTAATTGATAGTTTGAAGGAGGAGGGAATATTCAGAACGGCTAAGTCTGCAAGAATGCTTTCTAATGCCAATTCTGCTTTTTTGGCTTTATCTTCGTGTAACAGGGTGTGATCTGCTTGAGCGATCGCTGCACTTCCCCAAAAGAACTGAACATCTTTTAAGTCAAGCCGCGAACCTTCTACATAACGCACCCATGCCCCATCTTTTGAGATGGTTTCGTGATGCATGATGTTTCGGTTGCGAACAAGTGAATATGCGGCTGGCATCATGAGCGAAAAATCACCGATGATTGCCTTGCCATACCCTGC
>NZ_WBKM01000201.1 GCF_015714725.1 Nostoc sp. WHI | reverse complement strand
TCTGTAGCCTCGTGGAAGAGTAATTGTTGGTTGCATTTTCGTTACTTTTACTTTGATTAATTGGTTAAATCAGCAAAATTTTCACAGATAAAGATGCTGATTGTTGCTAACTTTTTTCAAACCACCCATTACGTTGAAGCTCGCATTCAGTCATCCATTTTTCATTGACCAAAGACACCCAGACGCAAGACTCATCTCGTTGTGTCTGTATAACTTCACCAGTTTTTTGGTTTTGCAGTACGATTTTTTTATTCATGATGATGAGATGATGAAAAGTCTGGTTTTTTTTTCACAGCACAGTTAGCTGTAGATAAGACTTGAGCAATTTCTCGCAGTTACCCAAGCCCTATTTACAGCTAATTAAAACACCATTTCTGACGCCGCCTTGACACAAGCTTTAGCCTGTTTACTGACCTCTCGCCAATTGGTCTGCTCGTTATAACTAGCAATCACCAATTCAGACCCTACCCACACCCGACAGAACAACACACTCTCGTCTGTTCCTGCCTGTGGTTGAATTGTCAGGGGAGAATAAAGTTGCTGTGGTGTCAATAAAGAAACTGCGGTTAACAAACCTTTGGAAAAGTGTGTATCATGTCCTGACTCCAAGATATAGAGTCTGTCAGCCTGGATTGTAGCAAGCAGTTTGTGAACTTCTTTACCCCGCCGCTCACACTTTTCAAAGCGTAACTCTTTGAGATATCCAGTTAAGGCACTTTGAGCAACAGCACTTGGTTCACCGTTCGCCATAATGTACCACAGCGAACCATTGTGGCGATTGCAGTAGATTTTGCAACTGCCAGCTTCATTGTGTAGTCCCAATTTCGGTTGATTGATTGAGGCAATCAACTGCTTGAGCAATTCTTCTTGCCTCATCAAAGAGGCAACTAAGTCTGATGTTTCTTGAGGGTTCATTTGTTTGTACCAAAAGTATTTTCATACAGCTTTGGCGTAGCCTTTGATTTCTAATGATGAAGGCTAAAATCAGCAATAAAATAGCGCTTTTGCTGATACAAAAGCGCTTAATACTTTTCGCTATTTTTACTATTGAGTTATCCGTGTGAAACAAATCTTGCTAACAACTCTTCACGCGATAAACTAGACAATTCCAGTAAAATTCTCGCAAAGTCATCTGGTGTTAACTGCAACAAACTCTCGACTACTCTTGAAAGTTCTTCATCCACAGAACCAAATCGGAATCTCAACAAGTTTTCTACAACTTGGCGTTGCCCTTCTTGTACCGCTTGCGCTCTTGCTTCTTGATAAGCTTCTGTTAAATTCATAATTAACTCCTGGTCATCTTCAGTTAAATCTGTTTGTGTCATTACACTGATACGCCACCTGTAAACCATTTCAAGAACATTACGGCGGACAAGATTTTCGCTTGGAAGGGCAACCAGTTCACTTACTGCTTGAATTTGTACCTTTCCCCGACCCAACAGCCTAAACCACAGCGTGTCTGGAGTTCGCGGTAGCTTGTTAATCGCTACTATTGCTGCTCTTACTCCTTCAGGCAGAAAGTACACCCCGCTCATCCAATTGTCTAAGTCTAGTTTAGCTCCAAAAGCCTTGAGCAGAGCTTTGGAAGCACTTGGAGAAATAATCCACAGTTGTGCTAGCTCGTTCTCTGCTATTGTTGTGTCTTCCCTGTTGGCTTTACGTTGCGCGTCTGCAATCACAGTAAATAATTTTTGTAGACAGTTACGTACTTCTGTTTTACTTGGTTGATTGCGAAACGGTTCTAGTAAAGTGGTATTTAATACGGCAATTCTACCCAATAATCCTAAAGTTTCTGCATTAGTAGTGGATGTTGGTGTTGGAAAAAATAACACATCAACAAATCTAGTTTCGTCCGTTACTTCCCTATTCGTTCTTACTTCCCCAAAAGGAGCTAGTAATTCTTCTAGAAACTGTTTGGCAAATTTATCGTGTGGTTGTTGGGTCATTTTTGAGCGCGACAGTTTACTATATTTGATTGTTTCAGATTCGGTGGTGGGCTATTGACCTAACTTTTCCATCAATACTCGCTTGACGCCAATGGCACTTTATCTACTCCTCGAAACAGCAGGCGCGACCGTTGATTCAGCCACGCCTACTAATTTTCTTACGCTGCTACCAACTCCCGACGAACTTGCGGCAGTTCAATCGGAGCAGTTACCCTGGACAGTCCTTCTACAGCCTCTTTTACGCTCCAATACCGTACTCCATCGCCACAGCGCCAATAGTAAGTCTTGGGGTCGTTTTCCCAGACTTCATTAGGGTTTCGGACTTTGAAGACTATTCCCAAAAACTCTCCATCTAGATATACGTTTTCAGCCGTCTGAAGGTCAGTGCGTCCCACATAAGTCAGTCGGTAGCCGTCCACTGGCGTACACAAGTCTTCTGCACGAGTACCCCGATACCCACAATTACCGCACCCATGACCGTCGCAGTCAGGGCAGATAACGCCAGGGGAACAATTGAACTTGGGCAGGGTAAAGTCCCAATCAGACAACGGCTGTACAATAGGTTGTTCTGTGGTTGTGGTTTCTTCTGGCTGAAACTCTTCATAAGCTTCTTCTACAGGCTCGGCATAAGCATTAACTTGTGGGACAACAGCCTGGGGTTCGGGCAATGTGTTTTCTTTGTAATG
>NZ_WBKM01000044.1 GCF_015714725.1 Nostoc sp. WHI | reverse complement strand
GGGGAGTGGGGAGTGGGAAATTGGGAATCTCACTTCTTTACTCAGAACTCAGAACTCGGAACTCGGAACTCGGAACTGTTTTTGCCCAATGCCCTAAGCCGGTATTTGTATTTGCATTGCCCGCGCCAACTCTGCCGCCACTTCAGGACGGGAAAATTCTGGTGGGGGTAACTCACCGCGACGCAGCATTTCCCGGACTTTTGTCCCCGATAGGTGAATACGTTCTTCTGGCTTGCTGGGACTGGTTTTAGATGTTGCCATCTGCTTAGTACGTGTGCAGTAGAAAGCGTGTTCAAATTTCATTGGCACAATTCCCAATTCAGTTGGCTCAAACTCGTCAAAGATGTACTGAGCATCGTAAGTGCCGTAATAGTCGCCAACGCCAGCATGATCCCTTCCGACGATAAAGTGAGTACAGCCGTAGTTTTTGCGGACTAAAGCATGGAAGATTGCCTCACGAGGCCCAGCATAACGCATTGCGGCTGGATTAATTGCCAAAACTACCCGGTCATGGGGGTAGTAGTGTTCTAGCAAAATTTCATAGCAGCGCATCCGCACGTCGGCGGCAATGTCATCATCTTTTGTAACCCCGACTAATGGATGCAAAAATAGCGCATCTACTGTTTCCAACGCGCACTTTTGGATATATTCATGAGCGCGGTGGATGGGGTTACGAGTTTGGAAACCGACAATTGTTTTCCAACCATTTTCTCGAAACAACTCGCGTGAGGCAGCCGGATCAATTTGATAGGTGGGAAACTGGGGATGAGGTTCGCGTTGTAGTAGCCAAATATCGCCAGCAAGATGTACGTTCCCTTGGCTGTAGAGTACTTGTACGCCTGGATGTTTGGCGTCATCAGTGCGGTAAACCTTTATTGCTTCGCGGCTTTTGTCGTAGTGATATTTTTGCGTAAGTTGCAAAACTCCAATAAATTCGCCTCTGGAGTTATCCAGACGGATTAAACCGCCTTCTTGCAAGGGGGAAGCTACTTCTTCGCTTACCGATAGTGTAATTGGAATTGACCACACAAGACCGTTAGCTAGTCGCATTTCTGTAACGGTGCGATCGCAGTCTTCTTGGTTCATGAAACCCGTCAATGGACTAAAAGCACCGATCGCAATCATTTCTACATCAGAAACGGTGCGATCGTCAAGTTGCACTCGCGGCAAAAAGTCAGCTTTTGAGAGAAACTCTGCTCTTTGTTCTGGTGTGGCGATACGGTTAACCAACTGTCCACCGTGGGGGGCTATGGCATCTGGATTTTGACTCAATGTAATCCCCTCTTTACTTTTACTGCTATTGTTTCAGATTATGTACTAACTTATCAAATGCTGGTACGTAGAAATAAAGAGTTTGGGCATGGGGCATTGGGCATGGGGCATTGGGCATGGGGCATGGGGATGAACTGAGATAAATTAGATGTACAAAAATATTTACAGTCATTGCGAGCGTTTGCGGAGCGTCTCCAAGAGTTGCAATCCCAACCGCAAGCGAATTGCTTC
>NZ_WBKM01000270.1 GCF_015714725.1 Nostoc sp. WHI | reverse complement strand
CCCCTGCACATTTCAGTGCAACCCAATTACACCGCCTAACTCAACCCCCCCTAACTTTAGACCTGATCCCCCTGTTATTAATCGCGCTTCTACTTCCGAAGGTGGTTTCACGAATGATTTTGCCGACCATTTAGGCATACCCACTCCGAAAATCAAAACACTGGATGATGCCAAAGAGATTGCTCGCAAAATTGAAGAAGCTACTGGTGCTAAACCTGCATTTATCTACACCAGTTTTGTCCCTGTAGAAATTCAACCACCGCCAAATTCAGGGGGAACAAAACTTACTAAAGAGTTGTTGAATACCGTAGCAGAACAAGTTAGTGACCAACTAGAATTGGTGGTAGTAACCGGAAAGGGTAATCCCATCCGCAAGCGCATCCCAGAAGCGACGAGAGCTAAAGTTTTACAAGTAGCTCAAGAATTTCGTGACCAAATCGTTAGTCCACAAAATCGTCGCCGCACTCGTTATTTGCGTTCATCTCAACAACTCCATCGCTGGATTATTGCACCACTAGAGGCAGATTTACAGGCGAGAGGAGTTAACAATCTAGTCTTTCTACCGGACATTGGTTTACGTTCAACTCCAATGGCAGCACTTCACGATGGTAAAGGGTTTCTGGTAGAAAAATATAGTATTGGCTTGATGCCCAGTCTTAGTTTGACTAACACCCTTTATAAAGACATTAGAAAATCTCAAATTTTAGCACTAGGGGTTTCTCAGAGTACTCAGGGACAAGAACCTTTACCAGGAGTTCCCCTTGAGTTATCAACACTGATATCCAAACTTTGGCAAGGTAAATTATTGTTAGACAAGCAAGCCACCTTAGAAAATCTCAAGAGTGTACGCCGCCAACAACCTTTTGGCATTATTCACATGGCAACCCATGCTGATTTTACTACTGGCGCTTTGAGCAACTCCTACATTCAACTATGGGAAGACAAGTTACGCTTGAACCAGTTACGACAGTTAAGGTTGAATGAACCCCAAGTCGAGATGATGGTGCTGAGTGCTTGTAGAACAGCATTAGGGGATGAAGAGTCAGAACTAGGGTTTGCGGGTTTAGCCGTGCTGGCAGGTGTAAAAACTAGTGTTGCCAGTCTTTGGTCAGTCAGCGATGCTGGTACATCAGCGTTGATGACGAAATTTTATGAGAACTTGAGGACAGCTCCTATTAAAGCAGAAGCCCTCAGACAGGCTCAGATAGCTATGGTAAAAGGGCAGATTTACGTAAAGAATGGTCAAATACAAGGTTTAGGAGTAGTCGGTAGCTTGCCTTTGCCTGGTGATAGTGTTGATGAAGCTGATGAATCACTTACGCATCCTTATTATTGGTCTGGATTCACAATGGTTGGCAATCCTTGGTGAAGTCGGGAAAGTAACCCAAATGTCAATATAACGCGATGTACGACTTATTCTTGGAACCCCTCTCCAAACCTCTCCCCCACAGGGCTACGGTGTACACACAAGTCATCGAATTATCCAAAATCTTGAAAAACCTCACCCTGGTTCTGCTACGCAAACTTGATAAGGCTTTCCTCGTTCCTGGGCTGCCGCCTGGGAATGCATTCATTGAGTCTCTGGCTCAATGTCTAACTGGAGGCAGCAGCCCCTAATCAGTCATTCCCATGCTCTGCGTGGGAACGAGAGAATCGAGCTTTTTTCGACTTGTGTGTACACCGTAGCCGCAGGGAGAGAGGCTTTGATTTTTGCTCTCCTTTCCTAGTTCGCGTAGCGGCACGAACTAGGGAATTACCAAAACTAGTCAAAATCAATGATGATAGCAACCAAGAGTGATCCCCAAATATTGAAGAACTGTAAATCCTTGATGAAAATATAGCCAAGCTAATATCTTATCCAGCAAATTACTGTAAGTATAAAGATAGGTAATTCAAAATTATCTATGCTGCTACTTGCCCTCTAGAATTGGAACAATTTCTGAACTTAGACAATCCTAGAAATAATCATCGTCAGTAAATGCACTCAGGTAAAAATCCCTATCTCGGCTGAATCAAAGCTTTGCAGCCCTTAAACGCTACTTGAAACCGCAGGAAAACTTGCTATGTTAAATGATGTTTAATTTTCTCAAACTGCTTTTGATCCCCGTTTCGATAGAATGACTAAGCAGAACCCTAAAACTAAAAACCGCTTTTGACTGCGACGCCCATGAATCAATTGAACAATGGTTTTACTATATTTCTAAGTCTGCTAGTCGAGGCGATGCCTTTTTTGCTTCTTGGGGTTTTACTCTCCAGTTTGCTGCTATTTTTTGTTGATGAGCGCAAATTAGTACAAAAAATGCCCAAAAATCCACTGCTGGGTGCTTTAGTTGGCAGCATGATCGGCTTTTTATTTCCGGTGTGTGAGTGCGGGAATGTACCGGTAGCGCGGCGGTTCCTGATTCAGGGAGTACCCACACCAGTCGCAATTGGTTTTTTGTTAGCAGCACCAACAATCAACCCAGTTGTAATTTGGGCAACTTGGACAGCATTTCGAGATCAGCCAGAGATAGTAGTATTACGAGTTGTATTTTCCCTAGCGATCGCCACAATTATCGGGTATGTTTTCAGTTTTCAAAAGGACTTAAATCCCATAGTCCAACCTGCGATCGCTCGTTATATGAAGTTTAATCCACCCGCGCAGCCTGAAACCAAACGCCGTGGTACTCGTTACCAAGTACAACAGGAAGCAACAGTACCGAATCTGTTGCAATCTGGGACTTATATCTTAGGGGGAAGAGCAGGTGTACCGATGCGGATAGATGCTAATCTGATACCGCCTACTATGACTGCCAATAAACCGCTTGCAAATAAACTGCGCCTAGTGGTGGATAATAGCATCCAAGAATTGCGAGAATTGGGCGGAGTGATGGTTTTAGGAAGTGCGATCGCTGCTGCTATTCAAGTGCTAGCTCCCCGTGAATTAATTCTCAGTTTGGGTGCTGGCCCCATTAGCTCAATTGTAGTCATGCTGATATTAGCAGTAGTGGTATCAATTTGTTCTACAGTGGATTCTTTCTTTGCCCTATCTTTTGCCTCAACCTTTAGTAGCGGTTCATTGTTGGCATTTCTAGTATTTGGGCCAATGATTGACATCAAAAGTGTTGGTTTGATGTTATCGATTTTTAAACCCAAAACTATCTTTTATTTATTTGCTTTAGCAGCACAATTGACATTTGTGTTCACTCTTTTTCTGAATTTGCACGTCTTTTAAAAATTCATTTGTCATTTATCCTTTGTCCTTTGTTAAAGATTAATGACCAATGACCAATGACTAATGACCAATGACCAATGATTAATGGCTAACAAAAATCCCAAATCTAAAATCCCAAATCTGTTACTCCCTTGGCTGGATGCTTTAGCAATTACAGCCTGGGGCATTTTGATGTTGAGATATTGGCTAACTAATAAGCTGAACCTGTTGATTCACCCAAATTACTTTTGGTTAGTAATTGTGTGTGGTATCAGCTTCATCATGATTGGTTTATTCAAGATGCAGGAACTTTGGCAATTGCGTCGCCGTGATGTTACGCCAAATACCCAGCATATTAGTTTATTTCCCCCTGGTTGGGGCAGTGCTTTGTTGCTGAGTACAGCGATTCTAGGTTTTATCTTTACGCCGCAAGTTTTTGCTAGTGACAAAGCACTCCAAAGAGGTGTGACGACTGATTTATTGGGAAGCACACGCGTCAAACCCCAAGCTTTTCGGGCTACTGTTCGCCCAGAAGAGCGATCGCTTGTAGACTGGGTACGCACCGTCAATGTCTATCCAGAACCAGATTCATATACAGGACAAAAAGTTAAGGTACAGGGATTTGTCATTCACCCACCGGATATAGGAAAAGAATATTTGTTCTTAGCACGATTTGTCTTAACTTGTTGTGCAGCAGATGCTTACCCTGTAGGATTGCCCGTCAAATTACAAAATAATCAAGAGCGTTATTCCCCTGATACCTGGCTAGAAGTAGAAGGACAAATGGTGACGGAAAATTTGGCAGGAAAACGCCAACTTACCATTGCCGCTACCTCTCTCAAAAAGATTCCTCAACCACAGAATCCTTATAGTTATTAGTCATTAGTTATTAGTCCTTTGTTAATGCCCCATGCCCAATGCCCAATGCCCAATGCCCAATGACAAAATCTAAAGCATTTATCCAACCACTGGATCGCATAGCGATCGCACTAATACTACTGCTGAGTGTGCTAATTGGGTTAATCATGTTGCAAGGTGATGTGGTAACTGCTCGTGTCCGAGATTTTACCTGGCAAAATCAACAAATTGGAGCAGAAGATAACTCCTTCACCCTCACCTTCAGCCGTCCAATGGAAATAAAAAGCGTAGAGGATAACTTAAAAATCGAGCCACCCCTAGCAGGTAAATTCAGTTGGGCTGGGCGGCGGATGGTTTATACACTGGTGACACCAGCACCCTACGGTACTAATTATAAAGTGCAGTTGCAGCAAGCAAAAGATCAGTTTGCGGAGCAAGAAGGCAAAAATCGGGTGATACAGCCCTTTGTAGGTAGCTTCCGCACACGCGATCGCGTCATCCTTTACATCGGAACCGATCAACAAGAACAGGGACGGTTAGTTCTTTACAACTTGACTCAGGAGCAAAAAAGGATACTGACCCCCAAAGACCTGATAGCAATGGACTTTGAATCGTTTCCTGATGGAGAGAAAATTTTATTTTCCGCTCGCACCACTAAGAACGAAGACTTACTTTCAGCTCAACTTTACACAGTGACAACAGGCGTTTCTAGTAAATCTGCAAAAGAAGTAGAACCAGCAGGGAAAGTTGACCTGATTTTAGATAGTAAAGATTATCAAAATCTGAAATTTGACTTATCACCCGATGGGCAAACTATTGTCATCCAAAGGGGAAACAAAACTAATCCCGGTGACTTTGGGTTATGGTTTATGCCAGTAACTAGCGACGAGTCGGGCAAAAAGCCCACCCCTAAACGCTTGGAAAGCCAACCGGGGGGGGACTTTATGATCACGCCAGATAGTAAAGCCGTAGCAGTTGCCCAAGGACAGGGAGCAGCGATTATACCACTCCAAGGTGATGCCAATAAACCCCTAGATTTTCTGCCGCAGTTTGGTTTGGTACAGGCTTTCTCCAAAGATGGCTCTCAAGCAGCGATGGTAAGGTTTAATACAGATTACACGCGAGATTTGTTTTTGGTGACAAACCAAGGTGTGCAGAAACAACTATTAAAAACAACAGGCTCAATTCTCATCTGCCAATTTGACATCGCCTCACCTACCCTCTATTGCTTACTGACACAGCTAGTATCCAAAGAACAATACATAGAACAGCCTTATGTGGTGGCAATTGACCTCAAAACCGGGCAACAGAAACCACTGCTAGTACTGCCTCCCGCTCAACGGAATGTGCAAATGAGTTTATCTGCCGACGGTTTGGGCTTGTTATTTGACCAAGTAGTACCGCAGACAAACACGACAGCATCATTACCCACAAACACTTTGAAAACCGATGACGGAGATGCGATCGCTACCAGTAGCCTGTGGTTAATGCCTCTGTTGCCCATCGGCGATGCTGCGACTGTTGAAATTAGACCAGAACAACTCCCCTTAGCCGGATTTCGTCCCCGGTGGCTACCCTAAGAGAATAATTCGTGGGGTTTCCTCTCTCCCCTCTCAATACAGTTCGGTTAACGTGTTTATTCCTCGAAGATCCCCCCAACCCCCCTTAAAAACCTACGGTGTACACACAAGTCGAAAAAAGCGCGATTCTCTCGTTCCCATGCTCTGCGTGGGAATGGCTGATTAGAGGCTCCGCCTTCAGTTAGACATTGAGCCAGAGACTCAATGAATGCATTCCCAGGCGGAGCCTGGGAACGAGGAAAGCCTTATCAAGTTAAGTTTTTAGGACTTGTGTGTACACCGTAGCCTTAAAAAGGGGGTCGCCACAGGCGGGGGGATCTTATCCGAACGGTATTGCTTCTTTACCTATGGTGTACATACAAATCTTTTGACTCGCACCTTAGTTGCATCGACGTGCACCTTAGTTGCATCGACGTGCACCTTAGTTGCATCGACGTGCACCTTAGTTGCATCGACGTGCACCTTAGTTGCATCGACGTGCACCTTAGTTACATCGACGTGCACCTTAGTTGCATCGACGTGCACCTTAGTTGCATCGACGTGCACCTTAGTTGCATCGACGTGCAAAAATTAATTTCCCCTACGTTACGCAGTAAGTTTAAAAGATTTGTGTGTATCCGGTAGCCTTTGCAAGGAAGAATTAAGGAAGGTAATAGGAGAAGAGCAAAAGGCATTCAACTTGTGTGTACACCGGAGCTTCTTGACGAGGCAGAGGATCATAGTGTTATAACGGCATCAGTCTAGATCCAAAATAGGGAACACCAATTGATGATTAATTGTTGGTGCTTGGAGAGAGTTAAAATTAGCTTCTAGAGCAAACCCTGATTAGACACAGTTGATAAGCAATGCTAATGCCAGCACTGCTGAATATTTTTAAGCAGATGGGTCAAGAGTGATGAATGAAGCTGACACCTCAAACAAGGGG
>NZ_WBKM01000128.1 GCF_015714725.1 Nostoc sp. WHI | reverse complement strand
GTGTAATCGATGCCTCAAAGTCTTCTAGATTCATTGATGTCTACAGCTTACGTCTAACACTACCTCAGATGGTAGTGAGCCACGCTCATTTGATTGTTACCTCGCTTGAGCCACTACCGCCATAAAAATACCCCCAGAATATGGGGGCGATTGATGTGGTTAATGTGCCTAAAAGCACACAATCGAATAATGAGAGTTCGCTATAAGGATTTCTGTATATGTGCCCATCTTACAATCAGATGTCGGTGGATGTCTTCGGTGATTACTGACTCTTCAAAATAGCTTCATAACAACTTTTCAATAACTGTGCTTTTACACCGTTAACCATTGCAAAAATTTTCATCAACCTTTTTCAAATATTCAATCCGGCAGCAACCGCGCCGCCATTGGTCTTTAGTCAAAGGATAATAACTAGACCAAATACTTCCATCTGGCGCTGAATAAAAAAATGTAATTACAGCCGATTGAGAGCCAAAGTTACAGGTACTCACTTGTATCTCCTCCCCAAGAGCAAAGGTCTGTCCTTGACTATTAGTAACTGTCTCTAATTTTTTATATGATGGTATTCGTTTCTCTAGTTGGGGTTGTTTATTTTCTAGTTCTGGTTGTGCTAAATCAATAGCTTTACTTGACGAGTTTTGAGCTAATTCTTTTAGATTAACTGTTGGTGTTGATGCGGTTAATGGGAAGTCAGACGAGTCTATAGCTGCATTGATTTTTTCAAGTCCAGCATCAGGAGTAGCTTGAGGGCTACTGTTTGATGGCTCCTCTTCTTTGCTTTGACTCTGGTTATTCAAAACGTCCAACTCCGGTACACTGTTTTGATTTTCTTTTGGTGCAATGGTTGATGATTCAGATGGTACTGGGCTATTAGTATTCTGCTTGACGATATGCACAATAGCTGGTTGAGTTGGCGGAGATATTTCTGTTGATGCTGAAATATTCGTTTTTTTTGATTTTGGTTTGGGCATAACTTATTATTTGCGGCAATGCACTCAAGGGGCGTGAGGTAAGTAACTTGAGTTCTAGTGATGATGATGGAAGCTTTTTCTGTTAGATTAGCTTTGACTTACTCGTGGGTATCTTTTGGTGGCTTGGTTGATAACTTTTTAGTTTTTGATTGCTCATGAGCCATATATTTAATGCACTCCCCTGATTGAATTACTAAGTCAGTCCCCACACGCCGCACCTGAAAATTCCAGAAACACTTCACCGATTTGGGCGGTAAAAATCCTAATAGTCTCAGTTTAAAATCCTTGGGTGGCTCCAAATTCATCCGAGGTTCACGTTGAATTTTGACTTCGACTATCCCAAATTCATAGTCAAGGTATACAACTACTCCTTGTACAGAAAAGTTATCAGCTAGTGACTGAAATTCTGTCTGAACTGATTCGGTATCTTCCGATGGTTTCCTCACACTGATTAAACTTACCGAAAGTCCTATGCCATTTGGTGATAATAGTGTTCTGGGGTAAACAGTCCACAAGTAATCTCGTGACAAATCAAATTGAGCTTGAACTATTTTAGATGCTCTCTTTGCAAGAATGGCATCGAGTATTATACCGTCAACAGTTATTAGTTGGCCTTTATAAATAACCTCCTGGCTTGGAACATACCTTCCCCACAGCCGCCCAATTGCACGATATTGTAGAGAATCTGTTGGCGTTATCGGTTGATTATTGACTGATAACTGCTGTGTATCGGTAGTAATGGTCATGCTGACAATCTTGAATATATATATGAGAACACTAAGCTTTGGAAAAGCGATCGCTTTTAAAGAAAACTGAGAGCGCCAAGAAAATCTGTCTATGAAGAAGCACCAGCTTCAGATACAGTAGCCCCTACATCTGGTTTGACTTCCTTCGCCTTCTTTTCAAAAAGCTGAATTCCGGCATCAATAATTTCAAACCCGTTTTCTGTTCGTTGGCCAAGCTTGCCCGATACAGCCCCAGCCCAGTCTGCGAATTCCGAGGCGCTAGTTTCAGCCTTCCGCCAACTTTTTGCATTAACTTGAGCGGTAAAGACTATGCCGTTCTGATCAGTCAACTCGATTGCAACTTTTTTATTCTCTGCTGGTGTAGCTGTTGGCAGTGACCCGCTAAATTTTATTGTCACTTCGCTTTTGGCTGACATCCCTTACCCCTGGCTCATCATCAATTTCATTTTTCCCGCTCCTGATTTTATCTTGGATTAGGTTGACCACAAGATGCGCGATCGCTTGACTATCGTAGTTGATCACTTTGAAAGTGAACGTTGAGCATTCGGCTTGAAACAGAACCAAGACTCAACATTAAAAAAACAAAATCCACAAAAAAAATTTACCCCTGTTTTTGACCCTTTTTTTGTCTATCTAATTGATAATCAGTCTCAATATAAACCGCCCAAACCGTGATTATTGAAATATTTATCAAGAAGTATTACAGGAATGGCACTAGTTGATTGATTTGGCTCAATTCGTGCGTCTGAGATAAAACCTCGACAAAACATCCATTTTCCCAATTCTCACCAACTACATTCAACATCTCCCAATATCTATCCAATATCTCCCAAATCTCCAATTTTTTCTTACCTTTTTACCCCTTAAAAATCATCCAGTCACAAAATTCTCATTAGCTCAAAAATTCCCAATAAATCCGAACAGTTCCCAATACTTACAAGAAGTCTCCCATTTGCTCCCAATAATTGGTCAATTACCCTGAAAATCGCTTAAAAGCGGAGTAAGCTCTGTAATCCATCTTTTTTTGACGCACAGTACGCCATCTTTGGCGGAAAGTTTTTGAGGGTCAAAAATGAAAAGCAGAAGCCGAAGCAACAGTCATCAAAAAATACTACTGAAGAACTACACAATCACGACAAAAGCCACCTCAGAGTTCACCCCTCTTTTCACAAACGTATTGCGGGGGGTAAGAGGGGTGGAGAGAGGAAATGTCCAAGGCAATTGAAGAAATTGAGCCGAATGAGAATATATAATACTGCGATGTTACAATTGCACTTCAACAAACTGCTCAATCGAGTAACTGCTTGAGCAAGTAAATCTGTAATTCCAACTGTGAGATAGAGTAAATCACAGCAGTCTTGAGAGTGTTGCTGTCAGCACCAATACGCTTTATGACAAAAGGCCCCCAGCACATCCTTAAAGTACTCAAAACAATTTTAGTCAAACCTCTGCCCGACATTTTACGCTCTCGCTCTCGTAAAAATTGCAGTAACTGACCATCGCTACTGTCGTGACTGCGCTTAATCGAAAGCACTTCCAAATTAGGTTGCTCCATGTCCCACACTCCTACCGAATTAGAGTAGATTGTTAGTAAGCCATTGTTTCAATTAATACTAGAATTCTCAAGCTGTCAAAATACCCCGTAAACCACCCGTAAGTACCCCTTGATTGTACCAAACGACAGTCAAACGACTGTCATTGCCCAAAAACACAACGACTGTCAAATGACTGTCGTTGTACCCTTTAAAGGGGGGTTTGGGGGTATTTTCAGGAAAAGTAGTCTGGGCGATTTCGACCGCAAAAGTGGATTTCGGGGTTTTGTATAAGTGATACCATACTCACTATGGTTTCATGCCCTGCGGGTGGCTGCGCCATCTCTCGCTGCGCTCATGACATGAAACCGTCGTTCGCTTGGAGGGGTTTTTTCGTACTACAAAGTACTGCATTTGTAGTATAAATCTTTTATGTCGCCACTAACAATTCTCAGAATTGAGAAACTAAAAACATTCGGCAACGTTGCGGGAAGTGATGACCATGTTACCAGAAACAGAGAAACACCCAACGCAGATCCAACTAGAGAGAATGTCCGGTTAATTGGGGGAGAAGACGATCGCGCTCTGGAGGAAATAGTTAAAGAAAAGATTGCCACCCTCAAGCATCGCCCTCGGCATGATGCGGTGTTATGCACGGAAATGTTTCTCTCGGCATCACCTGAATATTTCCGCCCCGTTGATCCATCTCTGTCAGGGCAGTGGTCTGATGAGAGAATGCAGCAATGGGCGATCGCATCTCGTGACTGGCTAGTTCAAAACTATGGATCAAAGTGTGTCAGAGCAGAACTTCACCTAGATGAAAGTACCCCACACATCCACGCCTACATCGTGCCAGTGAACGAGAAAACTGGCAGAGTCAGTCATGACGCGATGTTCGGCGGTAGAGGTGGACAGGGAAGAATCAAGTTATCCAAACTCCAAGACAGTTATGCTGCTGCACTCGCTCCTTTGGGCATTGAACGAGGGGTCAAGGGCAGTAAGGCAACCCACACAAAGGTCAAAGAATATTACCAAGCCGTTAACAGTGAACCGTTGACCGCATTCATTACAAATAACCAATTAGCACCCACACCTTTTGAATCAGCTAGGAATTACGTTGCCAGGATTCAGTCTGATGACCAGTTCCAAGCGATTAACCACCAACTGGCTGACCGTTCGTTCATGGCAGAGCGATTGGAGAGAGCAGAGCAACGGGCGAGAGATAGCGAGAAGGAGCGACAACGGCTAGAAGAAATTGTACGATCGCTGGAATTGAAAACCCAACAACTGCGCGACTTGGCCTTAGAGGATGTCGCCTGGGAGTTGGGTTTGCATCATGATCAAGGTAGATGGAAGAGTCACGGACACATCATTAATATAGATGGGCCCAAATTCTACGACTTTGCCCCCGATCAACAGAAGGGTGGCGGCGGTGCGATTGACTTGGTGATGCACGTCAACCAGTGCAATCTGCGGCAGGCGGTCGTCTGGTTGCACGAGCGCTTTGGTGAGTCGGGGGCAGAACGAGCAGCGATCGCCAAAACTAAAACAGTGGCTGCTGAAATTATCCAGTTAGAACCACGAACCCCGTTTCAGCTACCTGTTGAGGATAAAAGCAAGTGGTCTTCTGTCTCCAACTACCTGACCCAGAAACGGGGAATACCTGAAAATTTTGTGGAACTTCTGCATAAAAGGGGGTTAGTTTACGCTGATGACCAGCAAAACGCTGTGTTCGTCATGCGGAATCTTGGCGAAGAACCCCAGGCAATAGGAGCATTCCTGCGGGGGACACGGGGCGAAAACAACACTTTCAAAGGCTACGAGAAAGGGACTAAGCGGCGTGAGGGCTGGTTTTACTTTCATTTGGGTGGACAGCCAACTGATCCAGTAGAGAAAGTGGTGCTTTTGAAATCGCCCATCGATGCCGTGTCTTTTGCCATGCTGGAATATCAGCTTAGAGGCGACGTGCCACCCAATAGAACTTTGTACATGGCGGTAGATAATCCCAAAAGCTTACCAGTAGAGGAATTGCAGAATATTCCTAATATACAAGTGGCTTTTGATCCAGATGATGAGGGTAATGCAGCTGCACGAGTTGTTAAGGAACTACTGCCACAGTCCAAGCGCCTCAAGTGCAAAGCTGACGATTGGAATCAGCAGCTACTCGATTATGGGCAGCAGTTAAAACAACAACCGAGGCATGAGGAGGATTTAAGTCTTTAAAAGTTGGCGTTCTAGTAGTGAACTGTACAGTCATTTTTGTAGCATAAAAGTAGTTTTTTAGTAGTTAATTTTGGTTCAAGTGATTTGAAATTCACTTAAATCATCATTTTTGGCTCAAAAAAACTTTCCGCCAAATATGGCGTACTGTGCGTCAAAATCCCAATTTTTTCAGACCACAAATTCAACACAGAACTGACATAGAACTGCCAAAATGAAATGCTTTCCTCTGGCTCAAATTCCACAGATTTACCATCAATCACCCGTAGAAATGCCACAGAATTACCATAAAAATGACAGTTTTACACTATGCCGTTTTATTACTGAAATTCTTCACTACGTAGGACTGAGGAGCGATAGGAAAGATGAGGTGTGCCTGTAGAATCCGTGAATGCTGTACGCTACAAACTCAAGATATCTACACACCCAAGGGAAACGTTAGACCCCGGCTGGTGATTCGGAAATCTTACACCAAAGGGAAGCTGGCTACTAGGTCAATCCCAGTCATTGAAGACTTACGGCGGTTATTGGTTGAATACTACCCACTGGCCGGAGAGATTTATTTGTTCCCCGGTCGCAGTGATGGACACATCAGCGAAGACTCAGCCTCTAGGATTTTGAGGGGAGCTTGCAAACAAGCTGGGATAATTGGCGTGTCTACCCACAGCTTTAGGCGCACCGCACTAACGCAGATAAGTAACGTAGGCATCCCACTGCGGGTAATTCAGGAAATTTCGGGGCATCGGAATTTGGAGCAGTTGCAGAAATATTTGGAAGTGACTGACGAGCAGGTGTTAGGCGCGGCGGCGGCGTTGTCGATGCTGTCACCCGTTGGGGAAAATGCCGGGAAATCTTTTTATTTTGTATAAAGCATCGTTAGAATTTTATGAAGGAATAATGAAGAAATAATAAACTATTACATACAAATATAAATATTTTATGAATATTTTTCTTATAATATACTTAAGAAATAGGGTATAAAAATTCTTATACTTAAAAATTAGAATTTGTAGTATGTAATATTTATAACGTAAACTAAAATGAGTACATTCTTTTACTAAGAATTCCTGATATAGCTTGAATTCAAAGTCTTTTGCTCATTAAGTAATAACAGTAGAATTGTCTTTGTGAACCGGAATATTACTGAGATATCATTAGTGCCTCATAATTAATTAAGTGTTTTTCCTTAGATGTTCCTCCGTAATTATCTGTGGTTAAGCTAAATAAAATACGCTATTAAAAACACATTTAGCTTGAAATTTATCTGTCGCGTTATAGCTTATTGTCTGATTTCTAACTAAGTTAGATTAAGGGGGTACTGTATCTTAGAAACACTTATGTTCTTTAAAGCAAAACCCTCTTTTAGAGATTTAGTTTTAGGCACTATTGCCTTTATATCTCTTACAGGTTTGTTAAGTCTCTCATACGAAGATAGTACAAGCCGCCAAGCTTTTCTCAATATGGCTACGTTCATTATTGGTGCAGTCATCGGGCATTTTATACCTGGTCAAAAATAAACCCCATGTTAGATAACATAGGGGTTCATTTGTTTTAGTTTAATTTTTCAACACACCCTGACTTGCTGGACACAAGTGAGGGTTTTTATTTGGACTATTCTCTATGTTACTACTTTTGAATTAAAGGAACATTGGGCTTAAAACACCAGCACTCAGTTTTTAACTACTTATAGCAGCAACAAACTAAGCTATATCAAGGGTTACAGGGTTTTTACAATAGATGCTGTAGCCAGTTGGGGTAAATGTCGGGAAATGGAATTATCACGGCATCCAAAACTGCGATCGCTGCCAATGTGGTGCAAATTTCTTGCATTGTTACCTCAATCAGTGATAAAGGACTTTGCGTGGCTGAAATTTATATCAATAATCAATCACTGATAATAAGAAAATTTCTTTTGATAGCAGAACCAAAAGCAACAGCAGCCCCGTCAAACGGAATTGCCAAGCTGACGCAAGTAGGATGCCTCATGTATCTCATAAGAACTTGTGGCTGTTCCTTGGCTTGACTGCCAAAAAACAAACACCTCTGAGCCGTCGTCCGAAACCTCCTCGACTACACCGTGCCACAAGTATTTCAAATCGTTAGGAGCGGCGGCGGCTACCCGATCACCTACTTTGAAAGTTACCTGGGATAAGATCGCTGATGTCGTTGGTTTTTCAGCAAGCTCCTTTTTTAGCTGGTGTATTTTATTTTGGTAGTGCTTAGGTAACATATCCCAAATCAGCTTTTTAATATCTTCCGTTCTACCCTTCATCAGCCTCTCAATCCGATACCAATTGTTATTTGTCGCTGATTGGCATAAGGGAACTAAAAGCGCATGAGCCAAAATCTCTCTTAGTGAAAAACCAATTTCTAGAATATCTAGGGCTACTCTAATTTCTGCTAGCTGAATATCGGATTGTTGATGGATCAGTTCAGTTAACGAATGGATAAACTTTTTTTCCCGGTTTGGGAGATTCTTGAATCTACTGCCTAATTTGCGAATTTTCACTATCTGCTCAAGGATCTCGAACCGACATTCTGAGGGAATTTCCCGGTACTCCACCTCTAGATCAAATTCCTCTTTTTTCTCCTGATTCGGGGTAATATCACTGCTAGAAATTAGTTGCCAAGTTACAGGTTTACTGCAATTGGGGCACGGTGTAGTTAAGAGGGTTTCAAAAGTTTCGCTTTGAGGATTCCAGACCACTTTGCTAGTGATTCTTGCCGACATCGGCTTGAAAACGTGATGGCAGTACCCACAATTGCGTACTCGGCGTCACCGTGCCAAATTGGGAAAATTGTACGCTAAGGAATTGATGCTAACTCAACGCTATGAAAATAAGTTGTTTTGAGCAAATGGCATACCTCGATTTATCACTTTTGGCTCGAATTAGTCTTTCCAGATGGTGCAGAGTATTGGTACTACTCTGCACCATCAAAAAAATAACAGCCCAAATCCAGACAGACAAAGACTTTCAACCTTAGCGTACAATTTTCCCGTTTTGGCACGGTGATACCTCTACTTTATACTTCCCAAAAAAGGGAAATTTTCAGACGCAACGCGTAAGCCAACCTCGAATGATGGGGCACTATTAACATCGTCCTCAAGCTGAACGTTGAGATTATTGACGCATAAGGAAAATTTCTCTTAATGGCATCAAACCGAAATTGATTTTAATGGAGACAGTTCTAGCTATTAGCAGCCCTATATTCATGGTTTTCCATCTGATTAAGCATTCTCAAAAATCGGTGTTCTGGCTCTTGCGCCTTCACTTACCTTTGTTACCAGTATTTTTTTGAGTTTTCGCCCTGGCTCAAGTTCACAAAACTCTATCACTTCAGAAGAAAAAGGCTTGCGGTAATACTTGGTAGCGAAGGGATGATTCGCAAACCATTCACGATCTGCATCCATCTGTTCATCAGCCAAGTATCCGATCTCTGGATGCATATTTAAGACTCGTGGAGAATTAATAGGTTCATTCATTGGTGTTACCTCGCTTTAGTCCTTTAACTGTCTTCCGTTCCTCTAGTGTCAACTCTTTCCAAACAGCAGTTGTAAATTCATCCGTCCACTCTTCTATCAATTCATCAATCATTTCCCAAGACTCATCTACAATAGACTCCCTAATCAGTTCAGCATTGGCGATAATTTTATCCGTTCCACCTGCATTGAGAGGGGTGTCACAGGTGTCACACTCTGACTGGAACTCGATTTGAACATTGGCGACTTGCTGTGACACCGCCGCATCATCTTGTGGACAAACTGGTGCTAAATCATCGAACGCTTGCTTCACTTCTGCTCCTATTGTCAATAAGCTGTTTGGCATAGCAATAAGCTGATCTGGCACAGCAGTTTCCACACCACCTAAATCTGCTGAAACGCTTTCAGTATCGTCATCGCACACCACCCACACCAATTTAAAGTCATGCTCCTTATTAGCAGGTGAAACTATGGGGGGAGTGATTTGATTTTGGTCTGACGAGTCAATGTTTAATTCAGTGTTTAAGTTAATATTTGACGAGGTGTTTAAGTCAATGTTTGGCGAGGTGTTTAATTCCGTAGTTGATTTTTTTTCAGGCTCGTCATTTAAACTGGTGTGGTTGGTGTGGAAGTCCTGATTTATAAGGATTTCTTGGTGTGGCGGTTGGGGTGGATCTGCTGTGGAATTTTCACTTATTGCTATGGGTGTGTCAGTTATTGACATTGGCACATCATGAAAACTAATTCCTTGCAGTGCTTGTAACTTCCGTTTCCCGGATGGGTGGGGGACGGTTACTAATTTGGCTTTGGGGAATAGTGTTTTAAATCTGGCTATGACTTGGTTGATGGCCTTAACTGTTTTATCACTAGGCTTTGACTGTTCTTGCCAAATCGCTTTTACCTTGCCACTGCTGGATTCATCAAAGGACAAAGTACCGTTGTCGATGTACCAATTTTCTAGGCGTGACCACAGATCAAATGCTGTGACGATGGCATCCGACTTGTAACCCAGCCCTGTATCTTTAGAAAATTGGAATAAGTGAGAATTTTCGGCTTGAATATCCTCTAATGCTTGCTGAGTACAGCTGTAGTCAATCCCCTCTTCTATTAATGCCTGTAGTCCAGAGATCATCTTATTTAAAAATGCTGGGGCTACGCACTCACGCACAAAATCCAAGTCATAAGAGAATCGAGGGTCTGCTAGTAACTCGTTTGGGTTGTTTGGGTCAGGATTTGACTTAAATGTTTTACCAAAAACTAGGGCTGCTAGTCGGTCTTGAATGGCTTGAATTGTGCCGTGTAGTGCCGGGGTTTCATTCAAGTTGAAGATGCCGATCCCTTTGGGGTTAAATTCAATATGGTCTTTCCCCTTGCGCTCTGAGTGTAAGACGTTACCAGTAGCAAAGAGTTTGAGCGATTGAATTTTATCTAGTCGTGCTGTCTGTGGATTTTCACTTGCCCAATTTACCCGACTGTTGACCAAGGGAAAGAGTGAAAATTTCCGTCCTTCATCATAAGCAGCAAAGTCAGCTAAGGAACAGCTGGTCATACCTTGATTTCCGTAGATGATAGATACTACCTCCCGGATGGAATCTTTACCATTTGAACCCAATCCACAGGCCAGTAGTAGCTTACTTTCCCGCCCTCTTTTCTTACGGACAACTTCAAGATCAAGACTCGCTCCCAGGTTTCGTAATAAAACTTGTTGTTGAGGCTCGTCTAAACATAACAGTAAGCGATCGCAATGTCTAGGGTCTGCTTGAGGGTCATACTTCACCAATGGCGGATATGTAAAAAAGTGTTTATCTGGGTTGTGTTCAACTAAAACTGGCTGAGGTATGGGGGCTGCCCAATCAACGCCTAACACGCCATTAGTACAGTTAACCCCTGGTGGGTTAAGTAATTGCGGGTCAATTTCTACTCGCAGCTTTACCCACTCCAGCAACTCTTTAACTTTGCTAGGTTTTGCATAAGGGTGGGTAATGACAAAGTTCTTGCCAGTTTTCTTAATAACTTGATACGAATTGCAATAACTCGTAATGCGTGGACGCTCAACTGAATCAGGTGAGTGTTTGTAGTGTGTACCATCCCAGTAATACAACTTGCCATCTGCACAAATCCATTTGCGATCGCCGTAAAGGGTGTTAAAACCTTTTTGCAGGAATGTGCTGTCTGGCTCGTCGTCGAAATTAGCAACATCTACTGAGTCTACATTTTCTGATGATGATTGAGCATCTGCTGTAATTTCTTCTATTTGCCGATTCAGTAGATTCGCTAATTCATCGCCTGTCATGCCGTCTGATAAAATATCTGCTACATCTCCTTTATTTTGCAGATCCGGTTTGATTAAAAGCAAGTCGATGGCAACAAAAGCTACTCCGGCTTGGGCGCAAACCTCTTTAATTCTTTGGGCTTTCTTCCATCCAGTTTCATCATTATCCGCGCAATAAGCCAGTAAAAAATCTTTACCCGTAGAATGCTTGATTTGGGTCAAGGATTTTCCGATGTCAGCGTCGGAGCAGTTCCCCACCCAAGTAATGCTGGCTAAACCTGACAATCTGCTAGCTTCTACGCACTTTTCACCTTCATGGGCTAGCAGTACGGGGATGCCATCTGTGGATTTGATAATTTCGATGGCTTCGTCCTGTTTATAAGCAGGCCAATAACCTTCTTTCTTCCATGTAGTTTTATTGGTTGTGGGGTCAATTCTGCTGACTGAGAAGGTTTTGACTCTGCTTTTGGGGACGGCTGCACAAGGGCATTCAAATCTGTGCGATTTGCGCCCGTTGCCATAGTCGTATTCAATAACGGTAATTTGTTTTAATTCTTTCGATGTGGCTCCATCATCTGATAGCTTGAAGCTGACGGACTTGGGGACGAAATCGGGTGTTACGGGTTGTGGTGTGGTGACTTCACTCCTCAACCTACATATTCTTAACTCTGCTGGGTCTAGTTTTAAAACCTTGGGTAATGCTGCTGGTTTTTTCGCTTTTAGTGGTTTGAGTCCCAATTGTTGTGTGTAACCAAGTTTGTTCTCTTCTAGTACCTCACTCCACGGTTTGATTGCTTCTCTAATATCAGGGCATTGGCAGTTATTAAAACACTGGTATTTCCCATTACTAGGGTTGATGCCTAAGTTATGCCCACCACAAGCTGGGCAGATGTATTTATTTTTTTCCTTGGCTGGTTCTAACTGGTCTACAAAATTGCGAATATCAAAGGAGGCGAGTGCTTGCTGATTGGAGAATTGTGCAACCATTACGCGATACCTCCTTGAACATTATTTAATTTTTGACAATTGCTTAATACATAAGTTGGCGATTTTTTAGGTTGACCCAGTGCATAGGATCGCTTGCTGTTGCGATCGCAGACTGTCAATTCTCCTATTGAGTAGCACCAGTCTGGTTTACCGCAGTGGGGGCAAGCGTTAGCAATAGTTGCGAATAGCAGCTTGTTGGTAGCTGAGGTATGAAATAGCTGTTTTTTTGACACTTTACAAATCCTCCATTATGTGTGTTGGAGGAATTGGAGCTATCCCGTGGCAGTAATCTTCTAGTACAAACGTTCAAAAATCACGCTTTGCTAAAATTCTTGAAACGCTGTTTACATCTGGTGAGCCAGTGTTACATTAGCTTTACACCAAATCGTGTACGATAAAATTACTATTAGGGATATTAATTAGGCAGCAAACCCAATCCCCAATTCCAAGTGAATGAAAATCTGAAAACCTCGGTCTCCCAACGGGAAACGGGGTTTTCAACTTTTAGCCTACTTGTACTTGGATAACCAAGCCCTAACAAAGTTGTTGACTTCCGACTCTGTAATGACAAATGCACTGCCTTTCCTCCTGAGAACTAGAACTCTCATATCTCCTATCTCCGTATAAAGATGTTCCTTGTGATTTGGCGATGCCTTAGTGGGAGGACATAAAACCAAAACTTTTGCTGTGGGAGTCTTTTGAGCCTCACGGGAGGTCATCAAAAACTTCTCTTTGTTCTTGTTGAGCCACTTTTCATAATCTGCTAACTCAACCAGTGGGCAAGGTTTCCATAGTTTCAATCCATTATTATCTTTGCGCTTGACCTGTAAAACCTCTCTTGCTTCGTTGTAGACAATTTCCCTATCTCCTTTTGACCGGATCGAGATAAACAGGTGAGTTGTTCGTGGAAATCTCACAAACAAGTCGATAGGGTTGTTGTTTTCTACCGGAAGTGTTGGGAAAACTTGCACTCCTTCGTTTTCAAACTCGTGGAAAATTGAGGTTCCTAATCTTTGTAACCTTACCAGTTTTTGAGTTACTACCAACGGCTTGTAAGCCAATCCAAAAATTAACCAACCTAACGGATGCATGACACCACCCGTACCCAGCGCAAGACTACCAGCCGCTAGAGCAACGGTGGATTGATAATCTATCGCCTCCCTAATTTTTTCAAACGCTGCTTTGTTGTAAAGTGGGAGTTGAAAATTTGCTGTTGGGTCTTTCAGGGTAGTCATTGGAGACTTTAAACATTAATGACGATCTAAAATCAGCACGAACTGTACTGATTCTAATGCTTGTGGCTTTCGTCAGTCATGGTGTACCCTTATCTTTTTTGTCCTTCGGTGCTGGTGTTTCACCTTGCCGAGATTTTACTGCTTCAGCGATTAGGATTGCTCCCATCTGACTAAGCGATCGCATTTCTGACTCTGCCATGTTCTCTACAGCTTCTCCTATATCATCTGGCAGCACAACCGATATTCGTTTACTCATAATCTCATTCTGTGAACAATTCATAGAATACTACTTCCTCCCATTAGTTTATTTCTTGTTAGACAGTAGCATTTTACTACTTCGTAGTAGTTGACGTAAGATGCACACTTTGTTACTATAACATTATCAAGCCAAAAACAGCCACTCAACAAAGGCAATAGAAGCCAGAAAGCGATGCTATGGCTAACCCCTAAGTGGATATCTGGGTTTATCGTGATTTGACTAAAAATCAACGCCAAGCCAGAAAAATCAAGACTTTAACAAACAACAGAACCATGACTTCGACATACACCAATGCCAAAAATTGGCTAGTTCAAGCGGACTTGTTAGCCAAATCAGGGCTAACTGACTTTATCGCCGGAAAAGACTCAGGTGCAGGGTATGGCAAAGCAATCATCGGTGATTTTTCGATCATGATGCCTGCCGTATACTCACTTGTTCGTAACCGAAACATCATGCACCACGAAACCATCTCAAAAGATGGCTGCTGGGTGCGTTATGTAGAAGGTTCGCGGCTTGACTTAAAAGACATTCAATTTTTCTGGGGCAGTGCAGCTCTAGCGCAAAGTGACCACACCCTGCTGCACGAGGACAAAGCCAAAAAAGCAGAACTGGCACTAGAAAGCATCCTTGCAGATTTAGCAGTTCTCAACATTCCCGATGGGGTCAAACTTTCAATTAGTTTGAGCAATCACAACCCCGAACGCTGGGGCCAAGAGATTAAACGCAGAGTGTCCGGGACTCACACCTTTGAGCATCTGCACCCTGTAACTCGTTCCATTGTCACCAAGACAGTTGAAATCGTGGTGACAGGGATTTATCCCGAAGGATTTGGAAGCATTGCCCATTGTTTATTCGGTGAAGCATCTCTGGTGCTTGACCCCTCAGAATTAGCGATCGCACTCGATATCGGTTCATCCACTTGGTTGATTACCGTGTTTAACGGCAGTGGTGCAGTGATTGACCGTCACCTGATAGAGGGTGGAGCCGGTGAACTGCACACCATGATTGCAGAAACCCTCGACAAGCGAAACGACCGAGTAAGTCTGCTGTCCAAGGATGTGAAGCATTCACCCAGTCTCGTTAACCAGGGGATTATCGAAGGCACTTTTACTTATGGCGGCAACCACCTCACAGGCAAGAAGTTTGAGGCAGAATACAGCCAGTGCCTAGATCAGTGGTGGAGTAACAGGATTGAGAAATTCGCTAACTTTGTGACTGCTGGTAATTACCTGGATAGAGCGAAATACCTTGTCGCCTGGGGTGGGGGTGTTTCCTTGCCAGTGGTGGATCAAAACTTAGCCGATTTAGGTTTTGTGGTCTTGAATAATCCCCAATTCATCAATGCCTTGGGGTTGAAACTATTAACTCAAATATCTCTAGGAGCCTAATTAATGAATTACGAATCTCGGCGTATAACCATCTCCTACCTAGCAGTAATTGAATTGTGCAAGATGTTTGATTTACCCCAAGACGCGCCAACACAAGCACTTTCAGCAGGTGTAGAGAAGCTGATTTTTCAACACGGCAATGTCCAAACATCACCAAAACCAGAAACAGCGCAATCTACACAGCCCAATAAATCGGCACTTAGCGCAATGGTCACTAATTTCAAAGGGGCAGCATGAGCAGAACCACATTCAGAAACACGGTTTTAGGCATTGGAGCAACAGCAGCAGCGATCGCTTTTGGCTATTTCGGAGTGCAGTACAACGGACGTAACAATATGTTCACCATTGCCGCAGCCGTGGGGGGTGCAGGTGCAATCAGCTATGTACTTCAGAAACCGACTCAAGGAGAAACCCCAGCCACACCTATCAAAATCCAAAGTCAAGGAAAGAAGTTATGAGCGAACGCAGTCGCATTGCTTCAATGCGTTAGCCCCACTCTGAAATGTATCTCTCGCCGCTTTCACGAAAAGCACTTAAGGATTCTAACAAATGACACTTCACTATACAAATATCTTTTAAGGAGATAAATCATGTCAAAACCACTTGGTTTTTTCACATCAACTATGCCGGGGGATGGTTCGTACTTGGATGACCTTCAATCTGTATATGGAAGCACCTTTGAAAAGTTGGGCAGAACAGAGAAACTTCTAGTTTTAGAAAGCGTGGTGAAAAATCTCATAGTAGCCGAGACAGCAGCGCACGGGATTAACTCAACAGCCCAAGCGATGGCTCACGCTTCTAGCATTACCCCAGGCATCCGAGAATCGGTAGGAATAGATGAGCATCTTGGACTTGCGGAGGCTCTGATTAATCAACTTAAATATCAGCACTAGGGAGATGAAATAATGGACTTTGCAATACGCAATCCGGCAATGGGTCATGCAAGCCATATTGATGA